>NZ_QAYX01000020.1:300000-444254 GCF_003054705.1 Opitutus sp. ER46 | reverse complement strand
TCCGAACGGAGTGCGCGTCCAGATCTGGACGGCGTTGTGCGCCTACCTGCTGGTGGCGATCGCCAAGCGCGAAAACGCACTGCCTGGAACTCTCCATCAAGTTCTGCAAGTTATCTCGATCGCCGCCTTGGAGAAAGTGCCTCTCCCTGAGCTGTTTGCAAAACTTGATACAACGAACCCATCACTTGATATACCCATCCAACTGGAAATGAACGGGTTCTGATCAGACAGCCGTGGGGCTCATCCCTTACCCTTTACCTTCGGACAAGAGATGTTGATGAGAAGGCATCCAGCAGCTGCCCGATCGGCTGGTTGACCGGGCAACTTCGGATGGACTCGGCGATCGAACTCAGCGAACGTGTCGGCCTCGCGGCACCCCAACAGCACGACGCCCGACGTCGATCAATGAACTCCAAGGTAGAAGGTAAGGAATGATCCCCTTCGTATGCGTTATTCATCAAATCGAAGGTTCGTGGTGTCCTCCCTTTCGGCAGGCGGTCACGGCGGGCTAATCTTCCGCAGTGGCAAGAATGGCGATCATTCGACACGGCTAAATTGTGTCTTCGTCGATGTTGCCGCGATGGAAGTGCGATGCTGGTTCTCCGGCCTAGCTGTCGAGGAAACAGATCGACGGTATCTCTCCTGTTTCGCTAGTAGACCCGTTGAGATGCTCGAACCCGGAGTAAAAATATTCAGGGTATCAAGTCCCGGCGTATGGGAAGGCTACATTTTAGCCGCTGGATTTTTGATCTCTGAAGACGAAAAAGACGTTATGGAGCCAATGGATGTTCTGTGGCCGCCCGATCAAGATCAGCGCGTGCCGAGAAACAGTTAGCCGTAAGCGTAGCTTGGGGTGCCTCGTACGTACGAGACCTGCGATCAGGCGCGCTGCCAGCGAGAAGGCAGGAGCGGGAGCAAGTCATCGCCCGCGGTCATGGCCGGAAGCCGCTGGAGGACGTCGCTGAGCTAGGCGTGCGGATCGATCCCGCGGCGCTCGCAACGTAAGCGTTCAATTTGGACGGCTGATGTATATCCAACATGCTATATATCAATAGCATATATTAACTCGGATCGTATATTGCGCTAGGTAATGGCATCGTCTTGAAGACGGGCAGCGATTCGTCACGGTCGCGGCCGTGAACGCCGCCGCCACGACACCGATACCGAGCTCCGAGCAGGAGCTACGCGTGCGTGTGGATCAGCTCACGGCCGAGAACCGGGGTAAGCGTCCGGCGGGACTTTCAATTACCCACATTTTCGTCACGGAGAGAGAAGCCGGCGGTCATATCGGAGAGTCTCGCAAGGCCCCGCCACATAACGATGTTCCCGGGTGGTGGGTCGTTCGCGCGGGAGAGATACCACTGCAGCTTCTCGACCGCATCCTTCGCGGACTTCACCGGCAGATCGGTGAGAAGCTGCTACTGACTGATCTGCGCGCGATCGGATGGCGTGTTGGCGGCGTTGCTAGTGGAGCGGGGCGCCGAGGGCGGCATCGTTGACGATGTCGGCGGACCGGCGCGGTGAGCGTCACGGGAGCCCATCGGCGGAGGTCGAATTCGGCGGGAGCAGCGCGTCGTCCATGTGCTCCAGACCGACTTGGCGGTTCTGCGCCGCTGGGCTGGCGGGTGATGGGACCGCGGGAACGCGGCGCGGAGGCGGAATGAGGGGGCGCGGTTGAGCCCTGCTCGTCAGGACGGCGGGAGCTAGGAGGGGCCCGAGTCCTCAGGAGGGCGCACGCGCCGCCGGGGGCCAATTTGAGATAACTCGCCAAATCTGGCGAGTTACGGGCGATAACACGCCAGATTTGGCGTGTTATCTCTCGCGGGGCGAACCTCGGGCCGAGGCGCCGCGACCCGGTTGACGAGGCATCCTTGCCGGGCGTCGTTCCCGGCATGAGAGGCGGGTTCACGGCCATCATCGAAGAAGCTTCGGATGGCGGCTATTGAGCTATCTACCCGGGAGTTCCGGCGCGAATGGACAGGGCGAGACCGCGGCTGAAGCGAAGCGAAGTCTGCGTGAGGCCATTCGGCTCATCTTCAAAGACCGAGTGACGGATGCGCGGCGCGGCCTTTCTAGAGGAGCGATCCAGACCGTGGTTGTGGCCTAGGTGCCCAGGTCGGCGGCGCGCGGGGGTTGCGCGCTGGCCGGGGAGGCTCAACGGGACACCGAGACGCGGGTGCGTTCGGGGACGAGCCATTCGCGGGCGGCGTCGACGTCGCCGGGGACCAGGGCGTGGCTGGCGGCGAAGGTGCGCGAGGTGACCTCGGCGTCGCCGGCCCGGAACAGCGCGGCGAGGCGTTCGTGGTGGTCGGCGGGCACAAGAGGATCGGTCGAGCCGTGCGTCAGCAGGAGGCGCTTGCCGACAAGCGATTGCGGCGCGGCGGGCAGGTCGAGCACGAGCATCGGGCGGATCAGGATCGCGGCGGCGAGGACCTCGGGACGCAGCAGCAGCAGGCAACCGGCGATGTTGGCGCCGTTGGACAGCCCTACGGCGACCAAGCGGCCGGGATCGAGGTCGTAGTGCTTGGCGGCGGGGACGATGAAGTCGGCAAGCGCCTGCGTGCGGCGCGAGACTTCCTGCGGATCGAAGACGCCTTCCGCGATTCGGCCAAAGAAGCGCCACGCGCCCATCTCGTTGACCGGCCCACGCGGGCTCAGCAGCGCTGAACCGGGCGAGATCATCCGCCCGAGGCGCAACACGTCCTGCTCATTGCCCCCGGTGCCATGCAGGAGGAGGAGCGGAGGGGCCTCGGGATCGGTCCCGGGCTCAAAGACGTGCTGGTAGGTAAATTTCGGCATGCAAACCCCGGCTCAAGTCAGGTGCTGGCACTGAAAGTTCCCCAGGACAACGGCCGCGGCGCGGCCGTTGTCCTAAGTTGAGGTGGGGGGGCGGCCGCGGAGCGGCCGGGCTTAGCCCATTGTTCAGCAGACGGGCGGACGAAGTCCGGCCGTCTGCTTACGGGTCGATCTTCTTGATCCGGGCGAGGTGGCGGCCGCCTTCGAATTCGGTGGCCAGCCAGGTGCGGACGATCTTCAGGGCCTCGGCTTCGGTAACGGTCCGCTGGCCGAGGGAGAGCACGTTGCCGTCGTTGTGCGACCGGTTCCAGATGGCGAGCTGCTCGTTCCAGCAGAGCCCGCAACGCACGCCGCGCACGCGGTTGGCGACGATCGCCTCCCCGTTGCCGGAGCCGCCGAGCACGATGCCGCGCTCGAACTCACCGCGCGCCACTGCCTCGGCGACCGGCCGGATGAAATCCGGGTAATCGCAGGCGGCATCGGAGTGGGTGCCGAAATCCCTGACCGTGTGTCCGGCCTCCAGAAGCATGGCCTTGATGGCTTCCTTATAGGCGAAGCCGGCGTGATCGGAGCCGATGGCGATGGTGAACGTGCGAGACATGAAAGTGAAACGCGGGGGCAGGTTGGAGGTCCTACCCGGCAACCTTCGCGTCGCAACCCAAATTCCTGCCATGAAAACCCGCGTGCTGTTCCTCTCCGTTCTCACCGCTGTGCTGCTCCTCGTTGGTTGTTCGACGGTTGAGTCGCGCATCGGGGGACACCAGGCGGCGTTCGCCAGTTGGCCGCCCCAGGTGCAGCAACGGGTGCGCGCCGGGCAGATCGACGTCGGTTTCACCATGGAACAGGTGCAGGTGGCGCTCGGGTCACCCGACTACACCTTCGCCCGGACCGCGCAGACCGGGAGCTTCCAGGTGTGGAGCTATCGCGACCGGGGCCCGCGCTTCAGCCTTGGCGTGGGCATGGGATCGTACGGACGCGGGGGCGGCTTCAGCACGGGCGTCGGCGTCGACACGGGGCGCACCTATCCCGACGAGAAGCTGCGCGTGATCTTTGATGCGAGCGGCCGCGTGACGCAGATCGAGGAAGTCCGGACGCGCTGACGTCGACCGTCGGGCGACGCTGTGAGGGCGGCTGGTTGTCCGACGCGCGCGGCGCGAGGTCGCGCGCTCTCCAGGCGGGCGGCATCGGCCGCGCGATGTGGCGTCGGTCGCGGGAAGGGGCGCGGGCCGCGAGCACCTCAGCCGGCGAGTAACTTCAGGACGGCGGCGGTGTCGGCGAGGTTCTCGAGGACGACGGTCGGCTCGTGCTGGCGCAACTGGTCGAGCGTGTGGCCGCCGGTGGCGACGGCGAGGGTCCGGGCGCCGATGACCTTGCCGCAGGCAATGTCGTGCTGGGTGTCGCCGATGATCCAGACATTGGCCGGCGCGAACTGGGCGCGATGGTGCTCCTGGGCGCGGCGGACGGCCCACGGGCCGAGCTCATCGCGCAACTCGCTGTCGTCGGCGAAGGCGCCGAACGGGAAATGCTGCCAGAGCCCGTAATGGACGAGCTTGAGCTCGGCGCCGCGCTTCAGGTTGCCCGTGAGGAGGCCCTGCGCGATGTGCCCGTGGGCGGCGGCCGCCTGCAGAATCTCGTGGACGCCGGGCAAGACGCGGCCCTCGCGGTTCTGCGCGAGCATGGCGGGCAGCAGTTCGACGTAGCGGGCGAAGGTCTTCTGGATGTTCTCCTCGGTGACCGGGATGTCGAAGTGCCGGAACACCTCGCGGAGGATCCAGCGGTCGGTGCGGCCCGCGAACGGGATCGCGTCGAGCGTGCCCGTGATGCCGAACACCTCCTGCAACGTGGCGTGCAGGGCGCGCATCCCGGAGCGGCCGGACGTGATCAAGGTGCCGTCGATGTCCCAAAGGAGAAGTATCTTCACGGGCAAAACCCCGAGCGAACCGGACGCGCCCGGTCGGGGCGAGGCAAAGTTTGGGGTGGGCGCGCGGGGGGCAACGCGAAGGTGCGATCGCTCCGGCCGACGTTTTTGAGGCACGCTGTGCTCCCGGACGGGCTGTTTTTGTCCTGCGTTCCCGGCCCAGGCTGGCTCAGGCTGTCGTGCTGCGATGAGCGATCCGGTCAGCTTTTCCTTCACGCGGGGCCAGCATGCGCGCGGCCTCGCCCTGATGCTGTTCTCCACGGCGTGTTTCACCACGAACGTGCTGCTGATCCGTGCGCTCGGCGAGCTGCAGTCGGTCAACGTGTGGCTGGTGAGCTGTGCCCGCTTCCTGGTGGGCATCCTCGTGCTGGCGACGGTGTACCGGCGCGAGGTGCAGTTCGCACGCGTGTTCACGCGGGCGAAGCTGGCGGGGCGGGGCGTCGTGGGCGGGCTGGGCGTGGGCGTTTTCTACCTGACGGTGGTGCACATCGGCGCGGGGCGGGCGACGTTCATCAACAACACGTACATCATCTTTGGCGCGCTGCTGGCGGTGTGGATCCTGCACGAGCCGTTCCGGCGTCCGCTGGCCATCGGCAGCGTGGGCGCGCTGCTGGGGTTGGCGCTGTTGACAAACTCCTTTGCGCGCGGCGCGACGATCGGGGTGTTCGACGTGGTGGCGATCGGCGGCGCGATTGCGAGCGCCTACGTGATCGTCACCATCCGGCTGCTGCACGCCGAGGGGGAGCACACCGCGACGATCTTCGCGGCACAGTGCGTGTACGGGCTGCTGCTGTGCGCGATCCCGGCGGGGATGAGCTGGGCGCCGGTGACGGGAGTCTCCTGGACGTTGATGGTGCTGGCGGGGCTGTGCGCGGCGGGCGGCCAACTGGCGATGACGCGGGCCTTCCGCGACCTGCCGGTGGCCGAGGGCTCGTTGTTGCAGATGCTGGTGCCGCTGGGGATTGCCGTGGGTGGCTACCTCTTCTTCGGCGAACACTTCACGCCCCACGAACTCGCCGGCGCCGCGCTCATTCTCGCCGGCACGATCTTCACGGTGGCGAAACGCTAGGCGGCCCGGGCGGCTGCACCGCCCGGGCCGCCTAAGTGAAAACCCTGGGCGGCACAGCCGGCCAGGGAGTGAAAGTGAGAGTGAGGGTGAAAGTGGCTCGGACGGTGAGCCGCTAATGGCTTTGTGGGCTGATATGTTACCTCCGAAACCATCCTGTATTTATCCGAAAAATCAGAGGTAAATATATAGTCGGTTAACCTCAGATTCCTCGGATGGGAAATGATGGTCCGGACGGACGGAGGATCACGGAGGGCGAGGTGAACCGCGAAAGGCGCGAAAGAGACGCGAAAATCGGGGGTAGGCGGTGGCTGGCAGGCGGCGAAGACCGCGGGTTTTCGCGGCTGGGTTCGCGAGGGTTCGCGGTTACTTCTGGTTTGGCGAACGGAGAGGCCAAGGCGGTGGGTAACCACGAATGGATACGAATTGACACGAATGAGAATACGCCTCCGGGATTCCGAGAAACTATCCTATCTCTATCCGAGGAATCTGAGGTGAATATATACAGGCGGTTTAACCTCAGATTCCTCGGATGGGAAATGATGGTCCGGACGGACGGAGGATCACGGAGGGCGAGGTGAACCGCGAAAGGCGCGAAAGAGACGCGAAAATCGGGGGTAGGCGGTGGCTGGCAGGCAGCGAAGACCGCGGGTTTTCGCGGCTGGGTTCGCGGTTACTCCGGTTTGGCGGACGGGCCGACGGAGTGATGCGTGAGGGCTGTTCACCTTCACTCTCACTTTCACTGTGGCGGCGGGGCGGCGTTCTCGCCGCCGCGGCCGCCACTACAGGGCGTGGAGGGCGGATTTGCTGACGGCGAGGCCGGCTTCCTTGACGGCTTCGCTCATCGTGGGGTGGGCGTGGATCGTGCGGGCGAGGTCCTCGGCGCTGCCGCCGTATTCGAGGTGCGTGACAATCTCGCTGATCAGTTCGCCGGCGTTGGCGCCGAGAATCTGCGCGCCCAGGAGTCGGTCGGTCTTCGCGTCGGCGATGACCTTGACGTAGCCGTCGGTCGCGCCCGCCGCGATGGCGCGGCCGTTGGCGCCGAAGTTGAAGCGGCCCACGTTGACCGCGATGCCCTTCGCCTTGGCGGCGTCCTCGCTGAGGCCGACGCCCGCGACTTCGGGGCTGGTGTAAACGATGCCGGGAACGAGGTCCCAGTTGATGTGGCCGGCCTTGCCGGCAATCCACTCGGCAACGGCGACGCCGTCCTCCTCGGCCTTGTGGGCGAGCATCGGGCCGGCGACCACGTCGCCGATGGCCCACACGCCCGCGGCGCTCGTGCGCAAATGCGCGTCGACCTGGATACGCTTCTTTTCGTCGAGGGCCACGCCCGCGTTTTCGAGTCCGAGCCCGTCGGTGTACGGGCGGCGGCCGACGGCGACGAGGACCTTGTCGGCAGTGAACTCGAGCTTCTGGCCCTCGCGTTCCGCCTGCAGCTTGCCGCCGGCGAAGCCGGTGACCTTGGCGCCGGTCTCGATTTTCAGCCCCTGTTTCTGCAGGAGCCGGGTGAAATTGCGGACGATGTCGTCGTCGTAGTTGGCGATGATCTTGGGCAGGAACTCGACGACCGTGACCTCGCTGCCGAGGCGCGCCCAGACCGAGCCGAGCTCGAGCCCGATGGCCCCGCCGCCCACGACCACCAGCTGCTTCGGCACGCGGTCGAACGCGATGGCGTGGTCGGAGGAGACGACGGTCTGGCCGTCGAACCTGAGGAACGGCAGCTCGACGGGCGCGGAGCCAGTCGCGATGACGATGGCGGCGGCGGTGACTTCGGTCGCGGCGCCGGCGGTGGGCGTCACGCGGACCGTCTTGGGTCCGGTGAAGGCTGCGCTGCCGGTGAGGACGGTGATGCGGCGGGCCTTGGCGAGCTGGGCGACGCCGCCGACGAGCTTGGTGACGACGGCGTCCTTGCGCTTGAGGAGCGTGGGCAGGTCGACCTCGACGGCGCCGAGCTTGATGCCCTCCTCGGCGGCGTGGTGGCGGGCCCAGGAGACGTGTTCGGTGGCGTGCAGGAGCGCCTTGCTGGGGATGCAGCCGACGTTGAGGCAGGTGCCGCCGAGCGTGGCGCGCTTTTCAACCAGCGCGACCTTGAGCCCGAGCTGCGCCGCGCGAAACGCGCAGACATAGCCGCCGGGTCCGGCGCCAATCACGAGGAGGTCGTAGGTGTCCATTGTTGGATGTCAGAAGCCAGAAGCCGGAGGCCGGAAGCCAGAGGCCAGAAGCCAGAGGCCGGAGGCCGGAAGCCAGAGGCCGGAAGGCGGAGGCCAGAGGCCAGAAGCCAGAGGCCGGAGGCCGGGAGGCCAGAGGCCGGAAGGCGGAAGCCGGAGGTCGGAGGGCAGTGTCGGAGGTTAGGTGGCGGGAGTACGGTGGGAGGACGGCGTGTCGCGCCGTGGCGGAACGAAGGCGGAAGGTCGGATGGTGGAAGGCAGCGGGTTGAACAGCAGGCGACGTGTGGGCGGGGGATGGCGGTGTTTTGTGGCCTTTGATATCTGGCTTCCGGCCTCCGGCTTCTGGCCTCCGGCCTCCGATCAGGCGCCCAGGAGGAGTCGGGAGGGGTCTTCGATGGCCTGCTTGACCTTCACGAGGAAGGTGACGGCTTCGCGGCCGTCGACGAGGCGGTGGTCGTAACTGAGCGCCAGATACATCATCGGGCGGATGACGACTTGCCCGTTGAGGGCGATCGGGCGCTCGTTGATGGCGTGGAGGCCCAGGATGGCGCTCTGCGGCGGGTTGAGAATGGGCGTGGAGAGCATCGACCCGAAGATGCCGCCGTTGGTGATGGTGAAGACGCCGCCCTCGAGGTCGGGGAGCGTGATCTTGCCCTCGCGGGCGCGCTTGGCGGAGTCGGCGATGGCCTTCTCGATGTCGGCCATGCCGAGGGTGTCGCAGTTGCGGATCACCGGCACCATCAGCCCGCGGTCGGTGGAGACGGCGATGCCGATGTCGTAGTAGTGGTTCTCGACGATCTGGTCGCCGTCGAGCTGGGCGTTGACGGCCGGGACCTCCTTCAAGGCGTGGACGACGGCCTTGGCGAAGAAGGACATGAAGCCGAGCTTGATGCCGTGGCGCTTGACGAAGTCGTCCTGGTACTTGGCGCGGAGGACCATGACAGCGGACATGTCGGCCTCGTTGAAGGTCGTGAGCATGGCGGCCTCCTGCTGGGCGGCGACGAGCCGCTGGGCGATGCGCGCGCGCAGGGGCGTCAGCTTGCGGCGGGTCTGGCGCGGCGAATCGGCCTTGGGCGCGGCGGGGGGCGTCGGCGCATTGATGGGCGCGGTGGGCAGCGCAGGCGAGGGAGCGGGAGCCGGCGAGGGCGATGGGGCGGCGGTGGCTTCCTGGGCGGCGAGCATGTCGCCCTTGGTGACGCGACCGGCCTTGCCCGTGCCGGAGACTTTGGCGGGATCGATGCCGGTCTCGGCGGCCAGCCGGCGGACGGCGGGCGACTGCGCAACGGCTTCGTTGGCCTGGGCCGAGCCCGGAGGTGCGTAAGGATTCGGCAGGACGGAGGTGCTGGTGCCGGACTTGCCGCCGGAGGTGGTGCCGACCGGAGAGGCGGGGGCGGCGTCGCTGGCGGCAGGATCGATCGTGGCGACAACCTGGCCGATCTTCACCTCGTCGCCCGTGGCCACCTTGAGGGAGATCTTGCCGGCGGCCTCGGCCGTGCCCTCGGAGGTGATCTTGTCGGTCTCCAGCTCGAACAGCGGCTGGTCCTTTTTGACGACGTCGCCGTCGTTGACGTGCCACTTGGCGAGGATGCCGGAGGTGATGGATTCGCCCATCGGCGGAATTTTGACTTCGAGGAGCGGCATGGTGGGGGAGGGTAGAGAGGTCGGGCGGGCCGACGGGATTGATTACAGACTAAACGCGTCCTTGAGAAGGGCGGCGAGCTCGAGCTTGTGGAGGGCGAGGGAGCCGACAGCGGGAGAGGCGGAGGCGTCGCGGCCGGCGTAGAGGGGGGCGCGGCCGAACAGCTCCGTGAGCTGCGGGGCGATCCAGGTCCACGCGCCGTTGTTGGCGGACTCCTCCTGCGCCCAGACGAGCCGGGCGCCCTCGTACTTGCGGGCGATCTCGGCGAGCCGCTTGCGGTGGAGCGGGTAGAGCTGCTCGAGGCGCACGATCGCGGTGTCGGTGACGTGGTGCTTGGTGCGGTAGTCGACGAGGTCGTAATAGACCTTGCCGGAGCAGAGAATGAGGCGGGTGGGTGCGGTGGCGTCGGCCGGGAGGGCGGTGCGCGGCGCGTGGCCGCCGGCGAGGTAGGCGGGGTCGTCGAGAATCTCCTGGAAGCCCCCGTGGGTGAACTGATCGAGCCGGGAGACGCAGCCCGGGTGGCGCAGGAGGGACTTGGGCGACATCACGATGAGCGGCTTCTGGAAGTCGCGCCGCATCTGGCGGCGGAGGGCGTGGAAGAAGTTCGCGGGCGTGGTGATGTTGGCGACCTGGATGTTGTCCTCGGCGCAGAGCTGGAGAAAGCGTTCGAGCCGGGCGGAGGAGTGTTCGGGACCCTGGCCCTCGTAGCCGTGTGGCAGGAGGAGGACGAGGCCGCTGGTGCGCTGCCACTTCGATTCCCCGCTGGCGATGAACTGGTCGATGACGACCTGGGCGCCGTTGGCGAAGTCGCCGAACTGGGCCTCCCAGATGCTGAGGAGGTTGGGGTAGTCGAGGGAGTAGCCGTAGTCGAAGCCGAGGACACCCGCCTCCGACAGCAGCGAGTTGTACACGCAGAAGAGCGCCTGGTTGGGGGCGAGGCTCTTGAGCGGGGTATAGGTGGCGTGCGACTCCATGTCGTGGAGCACGGCATGGCGGTGGCTGAACGTGCCGCGCTCGCAGTCCTGGCCGCTGAGGCGAACGGGCGTGCCCTCGACGAGGAGCGTGCCGAACGCGAGGGCTTCGGCGAAGCCCCAGTCGATGGGACCGCCCTCCTGGTGGGCGTGGGCGCGGGCGTCGAGGAAGCGCTTGATCTTGGGGTTGGCCTTGAAGTCGGGCGGCAACGTGGTGAGCCGCTCGGCGACCTGCGCGATGACCTCGGCGGAGACCCCGGTGGTGACGGACTTGAAGTGGTAGTCGGGCTGGAAGACCGCGGTGGAGCCGACGAACTTGCGCTGCTCGATGGCGGCGGCGCGCTTGGCGCTCTTGGCGGTCTCGGCGGCCTTGGCCTGCTCGAAGTTCTTCTCGAGCACGGCGGTGTACTCGGTGCGGACCTTGTCGGCCTCGGCTTCGGTGAGCGAACCCTCGGCGATGAGCTTGCGGCTGAAGACGGTGGAGATCTGCGGGTGGGTCGCGATCTGCTTGTAGAGCAGCGGCTGGGTGAAGGCGGGCTCGTCGGTCTCGTTGTGCCCGTGCTTCCGGTAGCAATACATGTCGATGACGATGTCGCGGCCGAAGCGCTCGCGGAACTCGAGCGCGAGCTGCGCGACCATGCAGACGGCCTCGGGATCGTCGCCGTTCACGTGGAAGACTGGGGCCTCGATCATCTTGGCGACGTCGGTGCAGTAGCGGGTGGAGCGTGCCTCCTCGGGCTCGGTGGTGAAGCCGATCTGGTTGTTGATGACGAAGTGGATCGTGCCGCCGGTGGTGTAGCCCGGGAGCTGGGAAAAATTGAGCGTCTCGGCGACGATGCCCTGGCCGGCGAACGCGGCGTCGCCGTGAATGAGCAGTGGGAGGACGCACTTGCGCGTCTCGGTGTCGCCACGGATGCGCTGGCGAGCGCGAGCCTTGCCCTCGACGACAGGGTTGACGATCTCGAGGTGGGACGGGTTGGCGGCGAGGCGGATCTCGACCTGCTTGCCGGAGGCGGTCTGGAGCACGGCCTCGTAGCCGAGGTGGTACTTCACGTCGCCGTCACCGCCGACGGTCTCGGGGATGTAGTTCTCCGAGAACTGCTCGAACAGCAGGTCGAAGGACTTGCGCATGACGCTGGTGAGGATGTTGAGCCGGCCACGGTGAGCCATGCCCATGACGACCTCCTGCACGCCGACACTGGGGCAGTGCTCCACGATGGCGTCGACCGCGGCGACCATGGTTTCGGCGCCCTCGAGGGAGAAGCGCTTCTGGCCAACGTAGCGCGTGTGGAGGAAGCGCTCGAAGAGCTCGGCCTTTACGACGCGGCGGAAGATGCGGAGCTTCTCGGTGGTCTTGAAGTCGGGCTGGTTGCGCGTGGATTCCATGCGCTCCTGGAGCCAGGTGCGGACGTCAACGTCCTGGATATGCGTGTACTCGACGCCGACATGGTCGCAGTAGGTGCGGCGGAGCTCGGTGAGGACGTCGCGCAGCTTCATCTGGCCGCCACCGAGGTAGGTGCCGACGTCGAACGCGGTCTCGAGATCGGCGGCGTTGAGGTCGAACTGGTCGAGGGAAAGCTTCGGGTGGGCCGGCGGGGCGTCGTTGAGGGGGTCGAGGTGGGCCTCGAGGTGGCCGAGGGAGCGGTACGCGTTGATGAGCTGGTGGACGCGCGACTGCTTGAGGCTGTCGATGATGGGGGTGGCGGCCGCCGGGTGGGCGGTGCCGGCGGAGGCGAGAAGGGCGGAGGGGGACGCGCCGTTGGCGCCCAGGCTGAAACCCTGGAAGAAGGCGCGCCAGGTGGGATCGACCGAGTCGGCGTTCTGCAGCCAGCGCTCGTAGGCCGCCTCGATGATGGCGGCGTTCGCGTGCGTGGGAACGGTGGGACGGTTCATGTGGGTGGGTGCGGAGAAGGGAACGAGGATAAGAGGAATGCACAAGCGGGGTTCCGCATCTGTGAGCTCCTCATGGGTGAGGCCATTAGCCGGACGATAAGTCAGCACGGGCGCTCGGATCAGACAAGCCGCCGGGCGATGGGGCGGGGAGTTTGCATCCGGCCTTAACATCGGTAACGAACCCATAAGCCGCCGCTACGACCCTCATGGAAACCCAGATTAAAGCGTCGCTCATATCACTCCTTGCCGCGATCAAGGCCGCTGATGGCCAGAAAGTCGCGGACGAGACTGCCCGGCTGGACCAGTTCCTCGAGCAGGGGCGCGCGGGGCTGCCGCCCCGGCTGGTGCACTTTTTAGGCAATCGCAGCTATGCCAAGGCGCTGATGCTGCTCGAAGGGGAAACCGGGGGAAAAGGGCTGAAAGGCTAAAGAGCTGAAAGGCTGAACCGGGACGGACTCACAAGCTGGAGCCCAGAGCGGGCTTTCCGGGGCTTCGGGTCGCGCGCGGTCCAGCTATAGGGCCTCGGCTACGGGGAGCGGTCCTGACTCCGACGTTCCACAGCGGATGGGGTTCAGCATTCAGTTTTCAGCTTTCAGCCCTTCGCCTTCCGGGCAGCATTTCGGGCATGGCCAAGGACAAGCTTTCAACCGACGGCGGGCAGAACCTCGCCCAGAATCCCTTTGCCGCGCTCAGCAACGCCGGATTGCCGTCCGCGCCGGCCAAGCCGGTCGTGGCGAAGTCGGGCGCGAAGGCGCCGGAGCCGGTGCCGGAGAAGAACCGTGGGCGGGTGGACGTCCGCCGGGAGACGGGCGGGCGGGGCGGCAAGACCGTGACGGTCGTCAGCGGGTTTATCGGGATCGGGCTGCCGGAGAAGGAACAGCTCGCGAAGAAGATGCGGGCGGCGTGCGGTTGCGGCGGCACCGTGAAGGACGGCGCCATTGAGATTCAGGGCGACCAGCGGGAAACGGTGGCGCGCATCCTGCGCGAGGCGGGTTTCCGGCCGGTGTTTGCCGGCGGGTAGGCGTGGCGCCCGGCGGACGGCGGCGCTGGCGGGTGGGGCGTCGCGCCGCGAATCTGCGAAACGTGGCAACTACGCGGCCAGGCCGGCCGCGAGGGTGAGCGCGGCTTTCGCGCGGTTGAGGATATAGAGGTGATAACCGGGCGCGCCCTGGGCGAGGAGGTCACGAATCTGCGTGAGCGCCCAGTCGATGCCGATGGCTTCGACCACGTCGGTCTCGTCGGCCGCGGCTTCCAACCGGGTGATCAGCCGGGCGGGCAGTGAGGCGCCGCACATCGAGGTGAAGCGCTGGATCTGTTTGAGCGACTGTACGGGCATGATCCCCGGGATGATGGGGACGGTGATGCCGGCGGCGCGGCAGCGCTCCACGAAGCGGTAGTACACCGCGTTGTCGAAGAATAGTTGGGTGGTGACGAATGCCGCGCCGGCGTCGACCTTGCGCCGGAGGTGATCCAAGTCGGCCTCAGGTGAAGGCGCCTCCGGGTGCTTCTCCGGGTAGCCGCCGACGCCGAGACACAGGTCGGCGTGGCGCGCTTTCAGGAGCGCGACGAGTTCGCTCGCAAAGCGCAGCCCGTCTCGGGTGACCTCGAAGCGGGTCGCGCCCTTGGGCGGATCGCCGCGGAGCGTCATGACGTTTCGAAAATGGCGGGCGTGGATCTGGTCGGCGATCGCCTCCAGTTCGGCCCGGGTGTGCCCGACACAGGTCAGGTGCGGCATGACCGTGTAACCGAATTCGGCTTTGAGGAGGTCACTCACCTGCGACGTGCGTTCGCGGGTGCTGCCGCCGGCGCCGTAGGTGACGGAGACGAAGTCGGGCTGCATCCGCCGGAGGGCGGTGGCGGTGGCGCGGAGGGCCGCGACGCCGGCGTCGTCCTTGGGGGGGAAGAATTCGAGCGAGCGCAACGGCCGACGCTGGGCAAACAGATCGGAGATGGGACGATCAGGTGGCATGGGAACAAATCAACGCATATGAACGCGTTGATATGTGTAAAGCGGGGAAACGCGAAGGATGGCCGTAAGGGGCGCAAAACACTTACGCCTTTTCGGCGGCGGCGCCAAGCGTGCCTCCTCGGAGAAAACCTGGCCTAGAGCGGGATGCGTGCCTGGGCGGGCGCCTACTAAGTACTAGTACCGCGTTTACTGCCCCCTGGCCGTGACGATTGCGGCGGACGGGCAAACCTGCGTCCCGCGGGCCCTCACACCTACACACTGCCGTGAACTGGAACCTCCGTAATCGCATTATGATCCCGACGATCCTCCTGGTGGTCGTCATCGTCGCCGCCATCGGTGTCGTCAGTTTTGAGATGAGCCGGAGATCGCTCGAACGTGCGCTCGTCCGCCAGAACGCGGACATCTGCGAGACGGCCCTGGGCTCGGTGGAGCGCTGGATCGACACGAAGCAGCGGGACCTGCTGCACTGGGCGGGTGATGCACGCGCGGCGGTCGCGCTCGGCGACACGCCTGAAGCCGCGGCGACGCGGGCTGCGCTGCAGCAGGACTTCGTCCGTGCCGAGCAGGTCATCGGCGGCGTGGTGGTCCACCTCCTGAACCCCTCGGGGCTCGTGGTGGCGTCGTCGAGCAAGGAGTCAGTCGGCACGCTCAATCTCGGTGACCGCAGCTATTTCAAGCAGGCGCTCAAGGGGGAGAACGCGCTCTCCGAGGTGTTGCTGAGCCGGCGTACGAACCAGCCGATCGCGTCCCTGGCCGTGCCAGTGCGCGATGCGAGCGGCAACATCGTCGGCGCGCTCGCCGCGATCGTCGACCTCGCCTCGTTCAGCAAGACGGTGATCGATCATATCCGAATTTTGGACACGGGTTACGTGTACCTCTGCGATTTCAACGGCCTCGTGATCGCGCATCCGGACCAGGCGCAGATCCTGAAGCTGAACCTGAACGAATCCGACTGGGGGCGCCGCATCCTCGGCGGCGGCGACGGCACGGATCGCTACATTTTTAACGGCCAGTCCCGCACCGTGACCTTCCGCACCAGCAAGGCCCTCCGTTGGGTCGTGGTGGCGGTGGCGAAGGACGCGGAATTGAACGCGCCGGTCTGGCACATGGCCAAGATTGTCGGGCTGCTCGGGTTGGCCGGCATCATCGTCGGGGGGGCGGTCACCATGCTGATCGCCCGGACCATCTCCCGCCCGCTGATGCGTGTGGCGCAGGAACTGGCCGAAGGCGCGAGCGGCACGCTCGGTGCCGCGGCACAGGTCTCCGACAGTGCGCAGGCGCTCGCCCAGGGGGCGAGCGAACAGGCG
This sequence comes from Opitutus sp. ER46, assembly GCF_003054705.1. Classification (NCBI taxonomy): domain Bacteria; kingdom Pseudomonadati; phylum Verrucomicrobiota; class Opitutia; order Opitutales; family Opitutaceae; genus Opitutus; species Opitutus sp. ER46. The sequence goes on along the minus strand of NZ_QAYX01000020.1, from coordinate 428,527 downwards.
GCGTCACTCGAGGAGACGGGCGCCTCGCTGGAGGAACTCGAATCGATGACCCGCGGCAACACCGAGGGCGCCCAGAAGGCCAAGGGCTTGGCGCAGAGCGCGCGGGCCTCGGCCGAGACTGGCGCGACGGACATGGTCGAGATGGAGCGCGCCATGGGCGCGATCAAGAAGTCGAGCGACGACATCGCGAAGATCATCAAGACGATCGACGAGATCGCGTTCCAGACGAACATCCTCGCCCTCAACGCGGCGGTGGAAGCCGCCCGGGCGGGTGAGGCGGGCGCGGGCTTTGCGGTGGTGGCCGACGAGGTGCGGACCCTGGCCCAGCGCAGCGCCAACGCGGCCAAGGAGACCGCGACGATGATCGACGACGCGATCACCAACACCGCGCAGGGCGTCACCATCAGCGGCAAGGTGGGCAAGTCTCTCCAGGAAATCGTGGCCCACGTCCGCCAGCTCGACGAGGTCGCTGGCGAGGTGGCCACCGCCTCGATCGAGCAGAACACCGGCATCCAGCAGGCGAATACCGCCGTCTCGCAGATGGACAAGGTGACGCAGAGCAATGCCGCGAGCGCCGAGGAGTCGGCCGCGGCGGCGGAAGAGCTGAATGCGCAGGCGCTGTCGCTGAACCAGATCGTGGTGACGCTCCGGAGCCTGGTGGAAGGCACGCGGGAAGAGGCGGGCGCCGCATCGGAAACGCTGCGGCCAGCGCCCTCGGCCCCGCCGGGACGGCCGCGGACGGCCGCCCCGCTCCGCACCCCTGCTCACGACGGTCCGACAACCATCGTCGGCCGCCGCGGATAACGCGCTTCAGAAACTGGTTCCGCGGACCGTATCAGAAACCTCCAGCACAACATTCATGACCTCGCACGATTGCCGTAAGCGTTTTGCAGCATCCTGGCGCCTGCTCGCCGTCCTCGCGGCGGCCAGCCTCCTGCCCTCCGTCGTCCTGGCGGCAGACGCGGACGCAAAAGCCGCCGCCCCCACCGTCAAGACCACGGTCGGCGGCGACCTGCGCCTGCGCAACGAGTACTTCAACAACGCCTACCTGCTCGATGGAACGGCGATCCGCCACGAGCAGAACTACCAGCGGTACCGCGCGCGCGGTTGGGTGGCGGTGACGGCGGCCGACTTCACCTTCACGACCCGCCTGATGTGGGAGAGTTGGAACTGGAACAAGGACTCCTACAAGGCCCCGTACAAGAAGGGCTGGGTGTGGTCCGAAGGCCTGTTTGACCTCGTGAACGTGACTTGGAAGAAGGCGTTCAATCAGCCGCTCACGATCATCGCCGGCCGCCAGGAGTTTTCGTTTGGCGACAACTTCCTGATCAACGATGGGACGCCGCTCGACGGGTCGCGCACCAACTACTTCGACGCGCTGCGCGGAACGTGGACCGTGTCGCCGCGCACGACGGTCGACTTCATTTACATCGACCAGGCGGCGAAGAATCACGGCCGGCTGAGCTCGCTCAACAACCAGAACATTTCCCTCGTCGAGCAGGACGAGCGCAGCGGCATCGTCTATCTGACGCACAAGCCCTCGGCCGATCTCCAGGTGGACGGCTACATCATCCAGCGCGACCTTCAGAAGGTACTGGCGAACGGCGACAATGGCTCCTTCACCACGGTCGGCTCACGGGTGGTTTCGAACCTAGACCCGCACTGGCAGTGGAAGGGCGAGGGCGCGCTGCAGTACGGCCGGAAGAACGGCCGTGACCTGCGCGCCTGGGGCTACCTCACGCAGATCGCGTGGTTCGCCCGCGATCCACAGAACAATTTTGTGCGGTTCGCCCTCGAAGGGCTCTCGGGCGACAAGCCCGGCACCACCAAGGATGAGCAGTTCGACATGCTGTGGGGACGTTTCCCGCGGTTCAGCGAGGTGGGGGCGATGCTCTGGGGATCCGAGGGGCGCCCGGCGCAGTTCGGCAATCTCGTCCGCATGGGTCCGGGCTGGGGGATCACCCCGCTGAAGGGGCTGGATATCACCGTTGACTACAACGGCATGTGGGCGCTCGAGCACAACCGGTCCGCCACCATGGCCAACGGACTATTCGATGCGGCCGGTGATTTCCGCGGTCAGCTCTACCGCGCCGTGGTGAAGTACAAGATCTCGCCGAAATGGTCGGCGACGCTGCTCGCCGAGATTTTCCGGCCGGGCAACTACTACGGTAACGGGCATCAGGATACCGCATCGTTCGTCCGCTGCGAACTGCTCCGGACCTTCTAAGCGACGTGCACTCCTGGGCGGTTCGGCCGCCCTCGCGCGCGGGCACCTTTCCCAGGAGCCCGCGCGCTGTGTTTTTGCCCGGCTCGGCTTCGCTTTGCTAATTACTGGCAAGATAGATATTTGCAAAAGAGTACTTGGGTTGTTTCCCCTAGCGACGATAGACGGGGTGGCGACACCCACCCCGGCGATTTTCCCAAGATCGGGCCCCTGCCGCCGCTGTCTTCTATGAGATTCAATCTGCGGAATCGGATCATGCTGCCGACCGTCGGCCTCATCACGGTCGTTGTGTCCGTCGTTGGTTTCATCTGCTACGGGATGAGCCGCGCCTCACTGCATCGCGCGCTCCAGGCACAGATGGAGGATATCTGCGAATCGACCGTCTCCTCAGTGGAGCAATGGATGGGGGGAAAGCTCTCCGACCTGCAGCTTTGGGCCGCTGATCCGGATGTGTCGCTGGCGCTCTCCGGGGCTGCGGGGGCCGATGCGGCCCGCGCACGCGTGGAGCAGGTCCTCATTCGCGCGGTGCAGGTTCTGCCCGGCCTCGAGGCCGTGAACCTGATCGACGCGAGCGGGACGGTTTTCGCCGCTTCGGCGCCGGAGACAGTCGGCAAGATCAACCTGAAGGACCGACGGTATTTCCAGGAGGCCATGAAGGGGCAGACGGCGTACTCCGATGCGCTCGCGAGCCGGCGCACGAAGAACCCGATCGTTTCCGTCGCCATCCCCGTCAAGGTGGGCGACTCGATCCGGGGCGTGATTTCGGCGGTCGTAGATCTGGGCGTGTTCAGCGCGAGCATCACCGATCGCGTCAAGCTGCTCGAAACCGGCTACGTCTATCTGTACGACGCGGCGGGTTCGATGATCGCCCATCCGGACAAGACCAAGATCCTGCAGGCGAAGATGGCTGACTTCGACTGGGGCAAGCGCATCACCGAGCTGCGCGACGGCACCTTCCCTTACACGTACAACGGCGTGGAGCGAACGGTGACGTTTCGCACCAGCAAGATGCTGCAATGGGGCGTCGTCGCCGTGGCGCCGCAGGCCGAGCTCGACGCGCCGGTGCGCCGGATGGCCTGGATTACCTTCCTGCTCGGCGTCACCGCCGTCCTGGTCGGCGCCGGTGTGACCTACGTCGTGGCGATCGCGATCGCGCGTCCGCTGATGACCGCGGCGCACGAGTTGTCGGAAGGCGCGTCGGGTACGCTGAGCGCCGCGGATCAGGTGTCCACGAGCAGCCAGCAACTCGCGCAAGGCGCGAGCGAACAGGCCGCGGCCCTGGAGGAAACGGGCGCGTCACTCGAGGAGCTGGAGTCGATGACCAAGAACAACACCGAGGGCGCCCAGAAGGCCAAGGCACTCGCGCAGGCGGCCCGGTCGGCGGCCGAGGCGGGCGCGACCGATATGACGGCGATGGAGCGCGCCATGGGCGCGATCAAGAAGTCGAGCGACGACATCGCGAAGATCATCAAGACCATCGACGAGATCGCGTTCCAGACGAACATCCTTGCCCTCAACGCGGCGGTGGAGGCCGCCCGGGCGGGCGAGGCGGGCGCGGGCTTTGCGGTGGTGGCGGACGAGGTGCGGACCCTGGCCCAGCGCAGCGCCAACGCGGCGAAGGAGACCGCGACGATGATCGACGACGCGATCACGAATACCGCCCAGGGCGTCACGATCAGCGCCAAGGTCGGCAAATCGCTGCAGGAAATTGTCACCCAGGTCAGGCAGCTCGACGAGGTGGCCGGCCAGGTGGCGACGGCGTCGCTCGAGCAGAACGACGGGATCCAGCAGGCCAATCGCGCCGTGACTGACATGGAGAAAGTGACGCAGTCCAATGCGGCGAGCGCGGAGGAATCCGCGGCTGCCGCCGAGGAACTCAATGCCCAGGCCGCGTCGCTCAATCGCATCGCGCTCGACCTGCGGAAGGTGGTCGAGGGCCAAGTCACGGAAGCCGCCGCAACGACGGAGGCCGTGCCACCGGCACCCGAATCCAGGCCGTCTGCCCCGCCGAGATCGTCCGCGCGCCGTCACTCGGTCGCGGTGTGATCGCCGCATGGGAGCACCGGAGCTTGCCGGGGGGCCCCGCAGCCGCTCGGCCGGCTATTTGGCCGGCGGCACCGCTGGCTTCTGGTCGGCCGCGGGCGCCGGGGTGGCGGGGCGCGGCTCGAACAACTCGTCGGCCGACTGCGGCAGGCTGGTGAAGGTGTAGTCGCTGATCTGGTACGCCCGCTTCGCCATCAGCGCGTTTACCGGCGCCGAAGCCTCGCTGCTCGTGACGAACGCGAACACCGGCCCGGCGGGGATCGTCTCAAATTCCGGCGCCGCGGGCTTGTCCTTGCCGGCTTCGTTGCCGGCCGGCTGGTCCTTCTTCGCCAGGTCGGTGATCGAGCCCATGGAGGCGGGCCCGGTCTTGCCGTCGGAGGAGGCGACCGGCGCCTTGAGCTTCTTCTCCTCGGGCTTGCGCCCGAGGGCGATGGTGTAGGTCTTGCCGTCGAAGGCGGTGAGTTTCGCGACGCGCTGATTGGCCTTGGCGACGGCGACCTGGGCGTCGTTCGGCTCGACGGTGTCGGTGAACCGCAGGGCGGTGAGGCTGCTGAGCAGCGCTCCCACGCGGGCCGCCTTCACCTGCTGCTGGGCGGGAGTCGGCTCGGCCTTCCAGGCGTCGTCCTTCTTCGCGCGCGTCAGCGTCACCGTCGCGGGCTTGGCCGCGGCGCCGTCGTCGGCCGGGGGCGCAAACGCGATCTCGACCTTGGCGACGTCGTCGGGCTTCAGCGCGAGCAGCTCGGCGCTGGCCCAGTTTTTCGCGTCCGCGTCGAGCCAAGCGTTGAGGTTGGTGAGGTAGGCTTTCGTTTCCTCGCCGAAGCGGACGAATCGGCCGCCGCCGAGGTCGGCGTTCTTCCCGAGCGTGACGGACCACAGCGGCTTGTCCGCGGCGTCGAGCAGTTCGATCCGGGTGTCTTTGAATTCGAGCCGCGCGACGCGCTCGGGGTTGGCGGTAACGAGTCGCTGCAGCTTTGCCTCCGTCAGGCTGCCGACGAAGCTGGACAACTTTGCCATGTCGGCGGGCAGGTCGAAGTAGCTCGCGTCGCGCCAGGTGCCATCGGCCTGGCGGGAGAGAAGGACGGTCTTGCCGGCGTCACTCAGCCGCAGCCGAGCCGCCTTTTCGATGGTGGTGGCGTCGACGAGGGCCTGGCCCGTGCGCGGGTCCTTTGAGGGCGGCGGGGCCGGGCGGCGGGCGATGAACACGACCGCGGAGACGACGGCCAGGACGAGGATCGAGAGCGTGAGGGTTTTCAGTCTCATGGTGATGGACGGAAAGCGGAGCGGGGAGGGAGAGGAGATCGCCGGGGGGCGGGACGGCGGAACCGTCGCGCGTCCCGTGCCGGCGGGGCGGCGGGATCAGCGGCGGCGGGAGCGGTAGAACCAGACGCCGACGAGGCCGATGAGGACGATCGGCGCGGCGAGGTTGAGGGTGAGCAGGCGGTTCTCGAGGGCGTCGATGTCCTCGCGGAGCGCGCGGCGGATCTCGCGGCGCTGGCCGCGCATCTCGGCAGACTGCTTCTGAAACTCCTCGATGGCCTTGGTCATCTCGGGCGTGGCGACGAGCCGGTTGCCCTCGGTCCGCCGGCCCTGCAACTCGCTGAGCTTGGTCTGGACCTCCTGCAACCGCGCATCGAGGGCGGTGAGCTGCTCCTGGTATTTCTTCTGGGCCTCGATTTCCATCTCGCGCACGACGTCGAAGGGCCGGATCGAGGTGCCCTTGCCGCGGATCGAGATGAGGTCCTGGGAACCGCCGAGGAATTCGACGACGTTGGCGCCGAAGGCGAGGTTGTCGTTGAACGGCTGCGCCGCGGTCTGGCCGAAGAGGTTGAATTTTCGAACGCTGTAGTCGTCGAACAGCCAGTCGGTGTCGGCGATGACGAACAAGGTGGACGCGGTCTTCGATTCCTTGAGCCCGGCGGGTTGGGCGGCGTCGGTCTTCGCGTCCTTTTTGGTGGCGGCGGGTTCGTCCTTCGGGACGCCCGCGGGGAAGGCGGTCGTGAACTTGCCCTGGACGAGGGCGGCGATGGTCTTCTTGCCGCTGGCGGTGATCTGCTTCGCGACGTCCTCGGGCTGGGCGAACTGCAGCGCCATGGCGGCGACGTCGCCGGAGCGCGCGGAGGTTTCGACGAGCGGGGTGAAGGTGAGGGAGCTGCCGGCCTTGGGCGCGAGGAATCCCGACTCGATAAACATGGCGGAGTTGAGCTGCGCGGTGAGCGGCGAGCGGGCGCTGAAGTTGGTTTTGCGCAGCGTGAGCCAGACCGGGTAGCGGGCGGTGGTGGCCTGGCCGGTGCGGACCTCGGTGGCGTTCTCGAGGTCGCCGACGATCTTTTGGGGATCGTACTGGATGCCCCAGGCGTTGAGCAGCGCCGGCAGGTCGCTGGAGACGTTGGGCTGCGGGCCGCCGAACATGGCCTGCTGGCCGCCCTGACGCTTGAAGTACTGGGAGGCCGGGTCGACGGCGAGGATGACGGGCTTGCCGGCGAGGAGGAACTGGTCGATCGCGTACTGCAGCTTCGGGGAGACGTTCTGCGGATGGATGACCGCGAGCACATCGAGGTTGGCGGGAAGCTCGTTCGCGGTGGCCTCGATCGGCACGATCTCGAACGACTCCTTCCATTCCTCGATGACGTACTGCGACGGACGCGGCTGCTGCCGCATCATCATCATCATCTGCATGTCCTGCGGGCTGGAGCCCTGCAGGGGCAGCGACGTGAGGAGCCCGAGCTTCGGCTTGTCGAGCTGCTGCACGCTGTAGATCAGCTTCGAGAGATCGTATTCGAGGAACGGCTCGCGTGCCGGGGTGAAGGCCGGGACGGTCTTCTGCTGGTCTGCCTGCGTGACCACGAGCCCGAAGAAGAACTGGTCGCCGCCCTGCTGCGAAACCTGCGGGGTGAGGCCGACCGCGGTGGCGCGCTCCTCATCGGGCGTGTCGGGCCGCGGGTTGACGATGCTGAGGGTGAGCTTGCCCTTCGAGGCGCGGACGTACTGCCGCAGCATTTCCTGCACGCGCGCGGCGTAGTTCTTGTAGGTGATCGGAATGCCGGTGGCGTCCTTCGAGTAGAAGAGCTCGATGGTGATCGGCTCCTCGATTTTGCCGAGGACGGCCTTGGTGCCGGGCGAGAGGGAGTAGATCGAGTCCGCGGTGGCGTCGACGCGCACCGGGAGCGTCGAGGCGAGATAGTTGACGAGCACGAGCCCGACAAACAACAGGACGATGGCGACGGCTTTGGCGCTGAGTTTCATGGCGCGGCGAGAGGGTTAGCGTTCCAGCGCGACGACGTTCAGGAAGAGCGAGAAGCCCATCAGCGAAAGGAAGAACACGACGTCCTTCGGATCGATGATTCCCTTGGTGAACGCGTCGAAATGGGTGATGAAGCTGAAGTTCGAGAGGGCGTCGGCGACGCCCACCGGGAACCAGGCCTCGAGGGTGTCGGTGAAGCTGCTGAAGCCGAGGAAGACCAGGAAGGCGCAGGCACCGAGGCTCAGGACGAAGCTGATCACCTGGTTCTTCGTGAGGGCGGACATGACGGCACAGACGCCGAGATAGCCGCCGGCCATCAGGATCGCGCCCAGGTAGGTGGTGGCGATGACGCCCCAATCGGGGTCGCCGAGGTACGCAACGGTGAGCACCATTGGGAAGCTCAGCAGCACGGCGAGGGCGAGGAACGCCCAGCCGGCGAGAAACTTTCCGAGCACCGCCTCGAGCGTGGTGACGGGCAGGGTGAACAGCAGTTCGACGGTGCCGGAGCGCTTTTCCTCGGACCAGAGGCGCATGCCGACGGCCGGCACGAGGAACAGAAAAAGCCAGGGAAAGAAGATGAAGTAGGTCTCCATGCTCGCGGTCCCGGAGCGGAAGAACCCGCCGTAGCGGGAGAACGCGAGGGCGACCGAAATGAAGAGAAACCCGCTGAGGAACACGTACGCGACCGGCGAACGGAAGTAGCCGAGAAACTCGCGTTTGAACACGGGAGCGATTTGGCGCATGGCGGCGAAGAGGAGCTGAAAAGGGAGGAAAAACGGGGCGCGGCGGGGGGGCGGCGCGCAGAGGGGAAAAGGAAGGCAGCGGACTAGATGTCGCCGCGGGTGAGGCTGCGGAAGATCTCGTCGAGCCGCGCGCCGGGCTGGCGGGCGTGCAGCTGGGCGGGCGTCTCGTCCACGACCACCTTGCCCTGGGAGATGATGATCACGCGGGTGCAGATGGCTTCCACCTCCTCCAGGATGTGGGTGGAGAGGATGACGGCCTTCTCGGCGGCCATGCTGCGGATCAGCGCGCGCACCTCGTTCTTCTGGTTGGGATCAAGGCCGTCGGTCGGCTCGTCGAGCACGAGGGCGGGCGGCTCGTGAAGGAGCGCCTGGGCGAAGCCGACGCGCTGCTTGAAGCCCTTGGAGAGCGTCTCGATCGTCTGCTGCCGCACGGGGCCGAGATGGGTCAGCCCGATGGCGCGGTCGACCTGCGCGCGGCGGGCGGCGGCGGTGCGGTAGCCGCGGACCTCGGCGACGAAGCCGAGGAATTCCTCGACGGTCATTTCCGGATACGCCGGCGCGCTTTCGGGCAGGTAGCCGAGGCGGCTCTTCACCGCGACCGGATCGGCCGTCACGTCGATGCCGTCGACCGTGGCGGTGCCGGCGTCGGGCCGGAGGAAGCCGGTGATCATCTTCATGGTGGTCGACTTGCCGGCGCCGTTGGGCCCGAGGAAGCCGAGAATGTCACCGCGGTTCACCTGGAAACTCACGCCGTCGACGGCGCGTTTGGAACCGTACGTTTTCACCAAGCCTTTGACTTCGATCATGGGATGAAGCGGGGGAGTAAAGGGCGATATGACCGGTCGGACGGGAAAAGTTCCGGTCAGCCGATCAGGTAAAGGCGTGACGTAAAAGAAGCCCCGGTCTCCGCTTTCAAGCGGAAAGTGCAGGCCGACCGGCCCCTTGCGGGGCGGCGGGAGCAATTTCGAGCTCAGCCGGCGACGGCGGCGGCGCGCTCCTGTTCGGTCCGCAGGCGCAGCTGGCCGCAGGCGGCGTCGATGTCGTGCCCTTTTTCGCGGCGCAGCGTGACGGACACGCGGGCGGCGCGGAGCACGTCGGCGAACTTTTCCTGCCGGGTGAGGGAGGGCCGTTTCCACGGGAGTCCGGCGACCGTGTTGTACGGGATGAGATTCACGTGGGCGTGCAGGTCGCGCGCGATGTCGCGCAGGGCGCCGGCCTGGGTGAGCGAGTCATTGACGTCTTCGATGAGGATGAACTCGAGCGTGACCATGCGGCCGTGCTTCTCGCTGAACGCCTTCACGGCGGGGACGAGTTTCCCGAGTGGAAACGCCTTGTTGACGGGCATGATCTTCTCGCGGACCTCGTCGGTCGCGCCGTGCAGGGAGACGGCGAGGCGGAAGCCGAGGGGCTCGTCGGCCAGGCGCAGGATCTTGGGCACGAGCCCGCTGGTGGAGAGGGTGATGCGGCGGGCGCCGAAGCCGAGGCCCCATTCGGCATTCACGATGGTGAGGGCGCGGATGAGGTTATCGTAGTTGGCGAGCGGTTCGCCCATGCCCATGACGACGATGTTGTCGAAGGAGGCGAGCTCGGCGCGGGCGCGCGGGGTGCGCTCGTCTTCGCGGTAGCAGACGTGCAGGAGCTGGGCGACGATCTCGCCGGCGGTGAGGTCGCGTTTGAGGCCGGCGAGGCCGCTGGCGCAGAAGACGCAGCCCATGGCGCAGCCGACCTGAGTCGAGATGCAGATGGTCTTGCGGGAGTGGTCGACGCCGACGCCCTCCTGTGGGGCGCGGATGATCACGGTCTCGATCAGCGAGCGGTCGCCGAGTTCGAGCAGCAGCTTGTCCGTCACATCCTCGGACTGCTTGTTGAGCACCAGACTGGCGGGCAGGAGGTCGAACGTCTCCGCGAGCCAGGTGCGCAACGGCTTGGGCAGGTTGGTCATCTGGTCCCAGGCGCGCGCGCGCTTCTTGTAGAGCCAGTCGAGAATCTGCCGGGCGCGAAAAGCGGGCTCGCCGTGGGCGCGCAGCTGCTCGGTGAGCGACGCGAGCGTCTCGCCGGTGAGCGCGGGCTTTTCAGGAGTGAATTTCATGCGGACGGGCCAGCGTAGGAGGCGGAGGCGGGAGCGCAAGAAGCCCGGAGCCGCGCTCGGGCAACACCGGGAGTCGCGGGACGGTGGTGGCGTGGCGGCGGGCCGCCGCGGGAGCCGGGGACCGGCGGCCGAAACCCTGGAGCAGGTCCGGCGCCGGTGCCGGCGGATGCGTTCAGGGCTGGGTGTGGCAGAGCACCCGGTTGAGCGCGCTGACGATCGCCTTGATCGAGGCAAGCTCGATGTTGGTGTCGGTGCCGGCGCCGAAGACCGTGTGGTTCCGCTCGGTCCTGACCTGGATGTAGCTGACCGCGCGGGCCTCGGAACCCTTGCCGAGCGAATGCTCGGAGTAGGAGAGGACCTCGAACTTCGGCAGATTGGTGCCGGCGAGGGCGCGGGTGAAGGCGTCGATCGGGCCGTTGCCCGTGCCGGTGACCTTGTGGGCGGAGCCGCTGATGACAACGACCCCGTCGCACTTCACGACGCTGTTGCGTTCGGAGGTCTTGAACTGCTGGAGCGAGATCGGCTCGGCGCGTTCGAGATACTCCTGGCGGAACACGTCGTGGATCTCGGCCGGCGTGAGTTCGGTGCCCTTGGCGTCGGCGACGTCGTTGATGATCTTGCCGATCTCCTTGTGCATGAGCTTCGGCAGGACGTAGCCGAACTCGTGCTCGAGCACGTAGGCGACGCCGCCCTTGCCCGACTGGGAGTTGATGCGGATGATCGCCTTGTAGCTGCGGCCGATGTCGGCCGGGTCGACGGGAATGTAGAGGACGTCCCAGGGCTGGTCAGGCTGCTGGGCGGCCCAGGACTTCTTGATGGCGTCCTGGTGCGAGCCGCTGAAGGCGGTGAACACGAGCTCGCCGGCGTAAGGCTGGCGCGGCGGGACCTCGAGCCGGGTGCAGCGTTCGTACACCTCGCGGATCTCGTTGATGTTCGAGAAATCGAGGCCCGGGTGGATGCCGTGCGTGTAGAGGTTGAGGGCGACGGTGACGACGTCGAGGTTGCCGGTGCGCTCGCCGTTGCCGAAGAGCGTGCCTTCGACACGGTCGGCGCCGGCGAGGAGGGCGAGCTCGGTGGCGGCCACGCCGGTGCCGCGGTCGTTGTGCGTGTGCAGCGAGATGAGGGTGCAGTCGCGACGCGTGAGATGCGTGCTCATCCACTCGATCTGGTCGGCATGGACGTTGGGCGTGGCGTACTCCACCGTCGCCGGGAGGTTGAGGATGATCTTGTTGGCGGGCGTCGGCTGCCAGACGTCGGTGACGGCCTCGCAGATCTCGAGGGCGAATTCGAGCTCGGTGCTGGTGAAGCTCTCCGGCGAGTACTCGAAGCGGACGTTGGTGCCGGCGGCGATCAGGGGCTGGGTGTGCTGCTTCACCCACTTCGTGCCCTGGACGGCGATGGCGACGATGTCGGCGCGGGAGGCGTTGAACACGTGCTTCCGCTGCGACGGCGACGTCGAGTTGTAGAGGTGGAAGATGGCGTGACGGGCGCCGCGGAGCGCCTCGACGCTGCGCGTGATCAGCTCCTCGCGGCACTGGCAGAGAATCTGGATCGCGACGTCGTCGGGGATGTGGTTCTCCTCGATGAGGCGGCGGCAGAAATCGAACTCGATCTGGGAGGCGCTGGGGAAGCCGACCTCGATCTCCTTGAAGCCGATCTTCACGAGCAGGTCGAAGTACTCGAGCTTCTCCTCCACGCTCATCGGCTGGGCGAGGGCCTGGTTGCCATCGCGGAGGTCCACGCTGCACCAGATCGGCGCACGGGAGAGGGTGCGGTTGGGCCATTGCCGGTTGGGCAAGACCACGGGAGGAAACGGGCGGTACTTCGTAACAGGTGCTGATTGCATAACGGTGCGACTGACGAACGGGTAAAGGACTGGATTTCTGACGGAGCTGCCCGACCGGAGTCGGACAGATTTGAACACGCCGCGGCGAGGCGGCGACAAGAATTCAGGCCAACGCACACCCCGCCGTTACACGGCGCCGTAGAGGGCGTGCGCGTTCGTAAGTCGCAGGGCCTGGAGCAGAATCTGCATTACGGTGACGTGACGTAGCCGCCCGGGCGCCGGAAAGTCAAGGGGCGGCTGTGGCATCAGCCGGGCGCCGGGGAGAGCGGCGCGCGGGGGGCCGGGGGGAGCCCGCGAGGGGAAAGTCCGCCGTCGGGGTAACCCGGCGCGAGCCATCGCCGTCTTGCCTGATGTGCATGTCCTTGCCTCCATTCGCCTATGCCCGACGACGCCACGCCATTTGATCTGGCTGGGTGCCTGCAGCTGGTGCGGCAGCGCGACCAGGCAGCGGCGCGGGAGCTGGTCGAGCACCTCTATCCGCTCGTCATTCGCATCGTACGTTCGCATCTGCCGCGACGCGTGCCGGAGGAGGACCTCGCGCAGGAGGTGTTTCTAAAGATGTTCACCCGCCTCGAACAGTACCAGGGCGCGGTGCCGTTTCCGCATTGGGTGTCACGCATTGCCGTGACGACCTGCATCGATCATCTGCGCGCGCAGCGCCGCCGGCCGGAGTTTCGGTGGGCCGATCTTTCGGAGCAGGAGACCGAGGTGCTCGACGCCGTGCTGACGAATGAGAATGAAGTGGCGGCCAACGACGCGATGGCGGCGCAGGAACTCGTCCACAAGCTCCTCGCCCAGCTCAAGCCCGACGATCAGCTCGTGCTGCGCCTGCTCGACCTCGAACAAAAGACGATCGCGGAGATCGCGGACCTGACCGGCTGGAATCAGTCGCTCATCAAGGTCCGGGCCTTCCGGGCCAGACGAAAGTTGCAGAAGCTTTTCCAGGAACTACAAAGAAAGGAACGTTCATGAACCCGCACGACTTTCGCCAGGCTTGGTTCCGGCTCGCGGCGACCGCCCGCGCCGGCCGGGACGAACGTGATCTCTCGGCTCCGTATGGCTTCGCGACCCGCGTGGCCGCCATCGCGATGGCCGCGCCGCGCCTGCGCGCCTCGCTGCTCGAGCGTTTCGCGTTTCGCGCCGTCGGCGTGGCCTGCCTCCTCGCGATCGCGAGTGTGGCCGTCAACACCTTCGCCTTCCGCTCCGACCCCGTGGTGAACGACCTTTCCGCCACCGCGGCCACGGTCGAGGATCCCATGGCGGTGTTGCTCGACGCCTAGCATGGAAAAACCCTGGAAAGTCATCGTGGCGTTTCTCGGCGTGTTCATCGCCGGGGCGGTTTTTGGCGGCTTCTTTTCCCTCGGCATGGGCATGCGGTGGATGTCGATCCTCCCCGCGGCGACCCCGCCGGCCGTCGTTTCCGGTCCGAATACTGCGGTGACGGCCCCCGCGACGCCCGTGGCGCCCTCGGTCAAGCTGCCACCGCCGTCCGCCGCCGCCAGTTCGCTCAAGAACTCAATGCTGCAAATCCCGCAGACCTGGCAGGCGACGCAGGTCATGCGCCGCTATGCCGAGCGGCTCGACCTCACTCTGGAGCAAAAGGATCGCGTCATGCCGCTGATCCGGCGCGCGACCGACGACTACCGCCGGATCCAGCAGAACACCTTCCGTGAAACCGCGATCGTCTTGCAGCGGCTGCAGCAGGACATCGCCAAGGAGCTCACGCCGGCGCAGCTCGAGAAGCTCAACCGGCTGGAGGAGCGCCAGCGCGAAACCATCCAGAAAATGGAGCAGTCGCAGCGCGATTCCCGGAAAGCCGAACTGCCCAAGAAGCCGGGCGCGAAGAAGTCTACGCCGGCGGAAACGCCGCCCGCCCCGGTCGAATCCGCGCCCGCCGCCAGCAGTCCCGCGGTGCCCACCGGCACGCCTTCCGCCTGAGGCGGAAGAGAGTGAGATTAGGCCTTGCGTGCGGCGGGACCTCGCGCATGGTCCGCCTCGGCCAGGTGCCATGCATGGGCAGACGCGTGAACTCCGCCAGGACCGGAAGGTAGCAACGGTAGCGACGTTCTCCCAGTGCCGTGGAGTGCCTGGCCACTTTTTTTGTCCTGAAGCCGGGGCGCGGACGGGGATCAACGGCGACGCCCGCTGAATTTGTGCGGTCCTGAAACTTTCAACTTTCAACTTTGGACGCGCCCGCCAACGTTCGTCGCGCTTTGTCCTCCACCTACCAAGTCATTGCCCGGAAGTGGCGGCCTCAGACCTTCGACGACGTCGTGGGCCAGGACCACGTGGTGCGCACGCTGAAGAACGCCATCAGCCGCGGCCGCATCGCCCATGCCTACCTGTTTGTCGGCCCCCGGGGCACGGGCAAGACCTCGACCGCCCGCATTTTTGCCAAAGCCCTGAATTGCACCGATGGGCCGAAGGCGGACTTCGATCCCAATGATCCCGCCTGCAAGGCGATCGCCGAGGGCTCGCACCTCGACGTGGTGGAGATCGACGGTGCCTCCAACAACGGCGTCGACCAGGTCCGCGACCTGCGCGAGACCGTCCGTTACGCACCCGCGCAGGGTAAGTACAAGATCTACATCATCGACGAGGTGCACATGCTCTCGGCGGCGGCGTTCAACGCGCTGCTGAAGACCCTCGAGGAGCCGCCGGCGCACGTGAAGTTCGTCTTCGCGACGACCGATCCGCAGAAGGTGCTGCCGACGATTGTGTCGCGCTGCCAGCGCTTCGATCTCAAGCCGATCCCGGAACCGCTCATCATCGAGCGCCTGAAGAAGATCGCGGTCGACGAGAAGATCACGGTGAGCGACGAGGCCCTGGCCTGCATCGCGCGCCTGGCCGACGGCGGCATGCGCGACGCGCAGTCGATCTTCGACCAGATGATCTCGTTTTGCGGCGCGGAGATATCCGAGCCGGACGTCCTGGACGTGTACGGCCTGGTGGCCGCCGAAAAGATCAAGGTGCTCGCCTCCGCGCTGGCGGCGGCCGACCACAAGCAGATCATCGCGGTCGTCGACGAATGCGACGCGGCCGGCCGCGATCTCGTCCGCCTGTTGATCGACCTGCAGGCGCTGGTGCGCGGCGCGGTCCTCGACGCCATCGCCAAGGGCGGCAAGACCGACCAGCTCGGCGGCGTCACGATGACCACCGAACAGCTCACACGCATGCTCGACGCCCTGCGCGAGGGCGAAGGCAACGTGAAGCTCGGCCTGGCGGAGAAGATCAATTTCGAGGTGACGCTCCTGAAGGCCGTCGAGGCCAGCCGGGCGCGCGCCATCGACAGCCTGATCAAGGAGCTGACCGCGCTGGCCGACGAGACTCCGGCCGCGGCGGCCGACGAAAAAAAAAAGGGCTGATTGACCAGCTTGAGGCGCGGCTGACCGCCACGCTGCGCGAGTTGGGGGCCGAGCACGCGATCGTCGCTCCCCGCCCGGCGCTGGCCAGTTCGCCGGCTCCGTACCTCAGCCGCCTTCCGTCCACGGCTGCCGCTTCGGGCCCGGCCGTGCCGCGCAGTCCCCACGAGACCAGTCCGGTCGGACTGGCCGTCGCGCCGGCGGAGGATTCCGCCGAGCCCGAGGACGACGCAACGCTGGCGATTCCGCCGACGCTGGAGGATGGCGCCCCGGTGGTGGACGACGCGGCGGAATCCGAGTTTCTGGCCGAAGCGCGCGCCCGCGGCGAACCGGTCTCCTCGCCCGCCGCGGCGACCGAGCCGGTGGAGGAAGTGGATTCGAAGGCGCTGCCGAAGCTGGATGAACTCGTGGCGCGGATTCCGCCCAACGTGCGCGACGTGCTCGAGGACCTCTTCCGGGCGCGGTTCGTCAGCGTGAAGCGCATTCCGAAGAAGGCGCTGCTGAAGGCGAAATAGCGCCGCGCGCGGCCGGAAGCCGGCAGCTCAATCGCAGCGCCGGCGGGCCCCGAGCCACGCCAGGGTCGCGGTGATCGCGGTCCAGCCGGCGAGCAGGCCGGCGAGCCAGAACGTGGCATGGCTGATCCACCAGCCGGTGAGCTGGCCGGTGGCAAAACCGGTGAACGCCGCGCGTTCCACCGCGAACAGCACGGTGACGCGGAAGGCGTCGAGCGGGTTGGCCATGAGCGGCGTGACCCACCAGTCGGGATGCTGTTGCGCCCACTCGCAGCCGGAGGTGCCAAGCAGCAGCAGGTCGGTGCCGAAGAGCGCCACGAACCACACGGCCAACGCGGCGATCAGGCCGCGCACGCTGTCGCGGACCCAGAAGCCGATCGCCAGGCCGGCGAGGGCGCAGACGACGCTCAGGCCCGCCGCGCCGCTGCCGACCAGCAGCAGCCCGGGACTCGAGCCGCCGGCAACCGCCGTGGGCACGACCAGGAGCAACGCCGAGCCGCCGGCGAGCGCGGCGAGCGCGGCCGCCTTGCCGGCGAGCCACGGACCGATCCCCGCCGGTTGGCCGAGGAGCCAGGTGAACTCGTCGACCTCGGCGTGCGCGGAACTCAGCCCGAGCAGGAGGGACGACAGCGACACCGCGTAGAGCACGGCGTGGAGCAGCCACCAGGTGGCGCCGCGAGCGAAGGCATCGCCCGAGGTCAGCAGCGGCAGGAAGCCCGCGAGCAGGACCAGTGCGAGATGCGCGTGGAGGAAGCGATTCAGCCGGTGGCTGAGGAACTCGCGGCCCGCCGCGGCGCGCAGCACGATGCCCAGGGAGGGAGTGGCGTGAGGGCTCATGGGGCAAATCAGCCGCAGGCGGCGAAGGGTTCGCGGGGCAGACCGGGAAAGCGCTCCACGCCGAGAAAGGTGTCGCGCAGGCGCTCGGGCGAAATGTCGCCGCGGCAGCGGCCATGCTCGACGAGGATGCAGCGGGAGGCGCGGTCCTCCCATTCCCCGAGCAGGTGCGTGGCCACGAGGACCGTGCCGCCCCGGCGGGCCTCGGCGAGCAGGAAGCTCTGCAGTCGTTCGCGCCACTCCGGGTCGAGACTCAGGCCGGGCTCGTCGAGAAGCCGGACGGGAGTGTCGGCGAGTTCGAAGATGGCGAGGGCGAGGCGTTGGCGCAGTCCACCGGAGAGTTTGCCCGTGGGCGTGCGGGCGCTGTCGAGGAGCCCCCAGCGTTCCAGTGCGCCCGGCACCTCCGTGCGCTCGCGACCCCGGAGCTGCGCGTGGAACGCCAGCACCTGTTCGGTGGTGAGCCGCGGGTGGAAGCGGGGCGCCTGCGGCAGAAAGGAAAGTGAGGCGAGGGCGGCGCGGCGCGCGGTCCGCAGGTCGTGGCCGGCAATGACCACGTCGCCGGAGTCCGCTTCGGCCAGGCCCGCCAGGAGCCGCATCGTGGTCGTCTTGCCGGCGCCGTTGGCTCCGATCATCAGCGTCACGCTCCCGGGTTCCACGGTGAGGTCGAGACCGGTGAGCACCTGCCGGGCGCCAAAGCGTTTGGTGAGGGCGCGCGTGAGGATCATCGCGGGTGGGTGAGCGGTTTTGGGTCGGCGATCCCGGGAAGACCGGGCAGCGCGAGGCGGCTCTGAATCCATCGCAGCAGCCGCTCGCCGGGGCTGGTGGACAACAGCCCGATGGCCGGAAACGCCCGTCGGGAGGTGCCGAAGAGGTCCGGCTCGAAATGTGGGATGTCGGCGACGCCGTCGTGGTTGAGGTCGAGCGTCTCGGCGCCATCCCAATGGTTGCCGCGTCCGGCGACGGCCCACAGGTTGGCGCCATTTTCGCCGGTCGTCTCCACGGGGTGGATATTCCCGGCGAAGGTGTTTTCGAAAAAGCTGCTCGTCGCGGTGCTGTCGCTCACGCGGAGACCGACGTAGTTTGCCGTGATGCGGTTCCCGCGGAAGGTGTTGCCGTTCCCATTCTCGGCGAAGAGCCCGAGGGTGTTGCCGGAGATCACGTTGTCCTCGATGCGCGTGTCATCGATGCCCTGCAGCAGCAGGCCGTAGGCGCGCTGGCTGCGATTGCTGAGGAAGCGGTTGGCCCGGAGCACCAAGCGCCGGGAGAACATCAGGGCGGCGCCCGCGGCGTTCTCGGAAAACTCGTTCTCCTCGAACGTATTGTCGTCCGAATACATGTAGTGCAGCCCGTACCGCACCTGCCGAATGTGATTGGCGCGGACGTGGGTGTGGCTGGCGAACGAGAAGTACACACCATCGCGCGTGCCGCTGATCGTGTTCCCCACGATGAGGTGGCCCGAGGAGTTCCACAAATGAATGCCGTTGCCGCGGCGGTCGATGCCGGCGGGGGGGCCGCACAACTCGCCATTGGCCGCGTCGCCGGCCTTCAGCCCGTGCTGGGTGGGATCGGCGATGGCGTCATCCCCGGTCGCGCCGTCGCCGACGATGGTGTTGCCGGTGATCCGGGCATCGTTCGCCTTGCGGACGTAGATGCCGTGCAGGATGTCGACGAGCCGGTTGTCACGGATCACGGCGCGGGCGCCGGTCACGTGGACGCCGGCGTCGTCGGCCGAGAGATCGCGGCCGGAGCCGCGGATCGTGAAGCCGGCGAGTTCCACGTCGTCGGCCCGGATGGCGACCACCACGCCGGTGCGGTCGCCGGCGAGGACCGCTCCCGGTTCGCCGAGCAGGTGCACCGGGCGGGCCAGAATGAAGTGCCCCTCGTAGCGCCCCGGCGCGACGTGGACAGTGGCACCGGCGGGCGCCGCCGCGAGCCGCGCGCGCAGCTCGTCGCCCGGGGCGGCGGCCAGCCGGCCGCCCCCCAGCGCGAGCCCGGCCAGGGCGATGAGGGCGAGCCGCTTCACGGCTCCTCCCGGCGCGAGCACCACATGGCGGCCGCGATGCAGACGGGGAACAAGGCCAGCAGGAGCGTGCCGGATTGCGGCAGGCTGGACTGGACGAAATTCGCGAGCTTCTGGCTGCCGATCAGCACCGGCGTGAACGGCTCGATGTGCATCGGTGCCTTCGGGTCGAGATTATGCCCGTAACTGTACAGCCGATACGCGAAGTTCCCGAGCGAGAAGCCGCCGAAGTACAGGAACAGCACGCCGAGATCGATCAGGCTGGCCATGCGTCCCAGCACCGCGGAACGCAGCGCCAGCAGGGCGAAGATGCCGAAGGCGAAGGGCAGCCACTTCATCTCCACGAAGTCCGCCTGCTCCAGGTGGTGCATGCCGATGTAGTGGTTCAGCGTGTTGATCTCGTTCAGGTCCTGCCCGCCATTCCCGCCCACCAGCCGGTAGGCGTAGATGTCGAGCTCCAGGCCCTCCTGGTACTGCGGCGCAACGAGCCGGATCTGCCACAGGGGGAAGAACACCGCCGCCGTGACGGCGAGCGCCGCCAGGAGCATGAAGGCGCGGGAGCGCAGGTTCAGCGGCCGGCGGAGGAACAGGTGTTCCCGGCGGAAGAACTCCCGCCAACGATCCGTGCGGGACGGCCCCCCGCGGGCCGGGAGGCCCGCGGAGGGAACGGTGGCGGAAGTCGAGTTCACTTGGCCGACGCGACGTTGGTGGGCTTCACCGCGAGATACCCCTGCATCTCCTGGTGCAGCGCCGAACAGAAGTTCGTGCAGTAGAACGGGAACACGCCCGTCTTCTTCATCGGCAGCCGGATCGTCTTCGTCTCACCCGGATCGATGACGACGTTGACGTTCTGCTCCACGATGCCGAGGCCGTGGATCATGTCGGGCGTCTGCTCGACGTTGGTGACGTGGATGACGAGCTCGTCGCCTTCGTTGACCTCGATCCGTTCCGGCACGAAGTGGCTGCGGATCGCGAGCATCTTCACCTCCACGACTTTGCCGTTGCGCGTGACGCTGGCGTCCTTCGCATCCCAGATCGCGTTCGGGTTGGTGTTCTCCGCCTTCGGGTACACCTCGATCGGCTTGATCGCGTCGACCTTCAGGATCTGCGCAAAGTGCGGCTCGGGCTCGGTGAACGCCTCGTAGACCATCTCCATCTTGTCGCCGGAGATGTCGATGAGCTGGCTGGACTCGGGCTGCGACGGTCCGGTTGAGATGTGCCGGCCCTTCGACATCTTGTTCATGGCGACGAGGTACTTGCCGTAGGGCTGCATGGTGTCGCCGCCGCCCACCACGAGGTGGCCGATGTTGTAGTGCACCGGGATCTTGTCGGTGACGACCTTGTTGAAGTCGGCGCGCTGTTCGGGCGTCCACGGCGGCAGCTTCCATTTCGCCACGGCGGATTCGATGAACAGCGAGGTGTAGGCGAAACCCTTGTCATCGTACTGCGTGTGCAGCGGGCCGAGGCCGACCGGAATCTCACCTTCGACCACGGATTCGTACTTTAGCACCGGGATGCCCCGGAAGTCGGTGGCGAAGTCCTTCTTCGTGATGGCGGCCTGGATCTTCTCGAAGTCGAAGACCGACACCACGGGCTGGAGCTTGCCGGAGGCGGCGATCCAGCGGCCGGACGGATCGGTGTCGATGCCGTGGGGTGACTTGGGCACGGGCAGGAAATAGAGCACGCCCGGGACCTTCGACGGGTCGATGACCGGCACGCCGTCGAGCATGGTGGCCTTGCCCTCCTTCACCGCGGCCTCCGCGGCGCGCCAGTTAACGACGGCGGCGTAGTCGCGGTCGAGCTGGCTGGCGTTGGCCTCGAGTTGGTCATGGGCCATCTCGGTGTTGTACGAAGTCCAGAACGCCCAGCCGCTGCTCGGGCCCTTGCCCGTGGAGCCGAGGTCCCAGTCAAACGGCGGCGTGAGAATCTGCCAGCCGATGCTCATCTCGCCCGACTTCGGGTCGATTTTGATGCCGCTCACCATGCCGTTGAACTCCTTCGCGTAGTCGTTCAGGTCGGCGTAACGGCCCTTCGGCAGCGGCACTGAGAAGCGCGTCGCCACCAGCACGTACTCGCTGTTCTCGGTGATGAAGGAGGAACCGTGGTTGCCCATCGAGTTCGGGATGGGGCCGAGAATCTGATGCGTCTTGAAATCGCGCAGGTCGATGCGCGCGACGCGGTTGTTGGCGTTGTCATTCACGAACAGCCAACGGCCGTCGTACAGCCCCTTGGTCTTCGAGAGGCCCGGATGATGGACGTCGCCCCAGGTGTACTCGCCCAGCATCTTCTTGGTCTCCTCGTCGTACCCGTAGCCGGTGCCAGGATACCGGCCGAAGACCGGGATCGTGGTGATGTGCCGCATCGAGGGCAGGCCGGCGACGAACACCTGGCCGGAGTGGCCGCCGGAGTAGAAGAGGTAGAACTCGTCCTTCTGGCCGGGGGCGACCCAGGTGCGGGCCGCGGGTGAGTTGGCGGCGACACCGGCGCCGCCCTTGGCGCCGGAGGACGGCGTGCCGGCGGGTTTGCAGCCGGACGAACCGAGGAGCGCGAGGGCGGCGCCCGCGGGAAGCAGGAAATTGAGGAGGGATTTCATTGGGTAGGGGAGCGAGGAAGGCGGAAGCGGTTTACTCGACGATCAGTTCGCCCTTCATGCCGACCTGCATGTGGCCGGGGAACGAACAGATGAACGGGTAGCGGCCGGGGGTCTTGGGGGCGAAGAACGTGACCGTGTCGGACTCCTTGGGCCCGAGCAGCTTGGTCGCGGCGATGACCTTCGGTCGGAAGGACGCCGGGATGTAGTCGGTCGCGGCCGCGGTGGCGCTTTCCTGTACGAAGGCGGGCAGGTCGATGTCCGCCGTGAATAGCACCCAGTTGTGGCCCATGGAGAACTTCGGGGTCGTGCCCTCGTTGGTGAGGGTCACCGAGAGCGCCTCGCCGGGGGAGGCGTGAATCTCGGTCATGTTGAACTTCATCGTGTCGTTGGCGGTGAACTGGATGGCCCGACCGGACTCCGGCTTGGCCGCCTCGCTGGCCTTGGCGGCGGGGGCGCTGGCGGAAGGCGCGCCGGCGTCCGAGGAGGAGCGGCCGCAGCCGGAAAGGAGGGCGGCAACCAGGGCGGTGCCGAGAATCAGGGTCGTGGACGTGTGTTTCATGTCGGGGGGAAGGTAATGGGCGCACGCAGTTCACGCCTTGATGCGCGTCAAGCGACCGGCTGGTCCATCGCGGCGCGATATGTTCGTTTTCGCACCTCGCCGAGGCGTTGAGACGCGTCAAGGCGCCGCGGGCGAAACCGAGTACCTTTGACGTGATGAAACGACGTAACCTCATGATGTTGATCGCGGCAGCGATGTTGTTGGTGGCGCCGCTGCGCGGGGCCGAGCGCGTGTTCACGGTGATCGGTGTGGTCCGCGAGCCGCTGCATGGGGAAAGACTCGTGATCGCGCATGAGGAAATTCCCGGGTTCATGGCGGCGATGACGATGCGGTTCACCGTGGCGGAGGCGGCGCGGGCCGAAGCCGCGCAACTCAAGGCCGGCGATCGCGTGCGATTCGTTTTGCGCGTCGACGAGGAGCGGTCGCGGGCCGAGGCATTCAAGGTTCTGGCCCGGGCGGGCGCGGGCGGGGAGCAGAGTGCGGGACCAACTCCGCCTCGCGCGACGGCCGCCATTCCTCGGCTCAAGGTCGGCGACGTGATGCCGGACTTCTCGCTTCTGGATCAGGAGGGCCGCCCGCTCACCCGGGCCGATCTGGGCGGTGGACTGACGGTGCTTACGTTCATTTTCACGCGCTGCCCGGTGCCGGAGTATTGCCCACTCATGACAAACCGGTTCGCCGAGTTGCAGCGTGCCATCGTGGGCGATCCCAAGCTTGGGGGCCGCGTGCGCCTCCTGAGCATCTCCCTTGATCCTGCCTTCGATCGTCCCGCCGTGCTGAAGACGTATGGCACCGCTTTTGGCGCGCGGTTCGAGGTGTGGCGCTTTGCCACCGGCACGGACGAGGAGGTGGGCCGGCTGGTGAGGGCGTTCTCCGTGTACCGCGAGAAGAACGGCGTGACGCTCGATCACACCTTGTGCACGGCGCTGGTCGACGCCGACGGTCGGATCGTCGAGTTGTGGCGTGGAAACGGATGGAAGGTCGACGAGGTTCTGGCGCGGCTCCGGCAATAGGCGCCCCGGCAGCCCGGCTGCCTTAGCTGCGGTGGAAGACTCGGCGGCGGACGACTGCGTTTCCCCGACGGCAGTTTCGGTGCGCTGCTGCCTTGAATTGGCCCGGGATCGTTGCTCCGCTTGTCGGCTTCTATGGCAACCCAAGCGTCCAAACCATCCTTCTTTGCACGACTCGGCCTCGCGTTCCGCGTGCTCGGGGACGCCACTCTCGCGGCGAAGATCACCGCGCTCGATGCTCCCGTCGAAGTCCGTCCCGAGGTCCCGGAAAACGTGCACGCCTCCGGTCTTTCGCTCCTGGCGTTGCTGCAGCGCGAGGGGCGGCTGGTCGACTTCCTCGAGGAGGATGTCGGCTCGTTTTCCGACGCGGAGATCGGCGGGGCCGCCCGCGTCGTCCACGCCGGCTGCCGCAAGGTCGTCAAACAGTACCTCGATCTGGAGCCGGTCATGGGCCAGGCCGAGGGCGACGCTGTGACCATCCCGGCCGGGTTCAATGCGGAGCGGATCCGGCTGACGGGCAATGTCGCCGGCCAGCCGCCCTATCGCGGCACGCTCAAGCACCATGGTTGGGTTGCGACGGCGGTGCGGCTGCCAGCCGTCTCGCCAGCGCTCGATCCCCGCGTCATCGCGCCCGCGGAGGTTGAACTCTAGTCGCCACGCCGGTCGGCCTCTTCGGCCCACGCCCGCCGTGTCGCGGTCGGCGTCGGAATCGCATCTTCGCTCAACCCGTCCGTACTCTCTCTCCTTTTCCCATGTCCCGCTTCTCTGTCGGCATCGACCTTGGCACCACCAACTCGGCCGTGTCCTACTTTGAACTGGCCCGGCCCGCGGCGCGGGGTCGGGACCAGGCCACCCTGGCCATCCCGCAGGTGACGGCACTCGGGACGGTCGAAACCCGGCCGCTGCTGCCGTCGTTCCTCTACCTTCCGGCCGCGCAGGAGTTTCCCGCGGGCGCGCTCGGCCTGCCCTGGGACGCCGCGCCCGCAACCGGTGTGGTGGGCGAGTTTGCCCGGGCGCACGGCGCAAAGGTGCCGGCGCGCCTCGTGTCTTCCGCGAAGAGCTGGCTTTCGCATGCCGGCGTGGACCGCCAGGGCGCCGTCCTGCCGTGGCAGGCGCCAGCGGATGTCGCGCGCGTGTCACCGGTGGAGGCGTCACGCCGCTACCTTGCCCACCTGCGCGCCGCGTGGGATCAGCAGTATGCCGACGCGCCGCTCGCCCAGCAGGAGGTCGTGCTCACGGTGCCGGCGTCGTTCGATGCCGCGGCGCGGGATCTGACGCTGGCGGCGGCGCAGCAGGCCGGGCTCACGAGTGTCACGCTCCTCGAGGAACCGCAGGCGGCCTTCTACGCGTGGACCGAGCAAAAGGGTGAAACCTTCCGCAAGCACGTGCAGCCCGGTGACGTGATTCTCGTCGTGGACGTCGGTGGCGGGACGAGCGACTTCTCGCTGATCGCCGTCACGGATCGCAACGGCGAGGTCGAACTCACGCGCGTCGCCGTGGGCGATCACATCCTGCTCGGCGGCGACAACATGGATCTCGCGCTCGCGTACGCCGTGAACCAGCGGCTGGCGGCCGGCGGCAAGAAACTCGACGCGTGGCAGTTCAGCGCGCTCACGTTCGCGTGCCGGCAGGCGAAGGAAACACTGTTCGCCGATCCCGCCATCGAGCGGGTGCCGGTGGCGGTGCCCGGCCGCGGCTCCTCGCTGATCGGGGGCACGATTCGCACCGAATTGACGCGGGAGGAGCTGACGCGGGTGCTGACCGACGGCTTCTTCCCGCAAGTCGCGGTGACGGACCTGCCGAAAACCGCCCGCAGCACCGGCCTTACGCAGATGGCGTTGCCCTATGCGCAGGACGCGGCGGTCACGCGGCACCTCGCAGCTTTCCTCACGCGGCAGGCGCGGGCGCTCGCCGCTACGCCCGACGCGCCGGTCAAGGTCGCGGGGCGCACGTTCGTGCATCCGACGGCCGTGCTCTTCAACGGCGGTGTTTTCAAGGCCGGCGTGCTCAAGCAGCGCGTGCTCGAGGTTCTCAATGGCTGGCTGGCGGCCGATGGCGGCGCGGCCCTCAAGGATCTTGAAGGCGCGGAGCTCGACCTCGCGGTGGCGCGCGGCGCGGCCTACTACGGCTGGGCGCGGCACGGTCACGGCCTGCGGATCCGCGGTGGCACGGCGCGCGCGTACTACGTGGGCGTCGAGGCGGCGATGCCGGCTGTGCCCGGGATCGAACCGCCGGTGCGCGCGTTGTGCGTGGCGCCGTTCGGCATGGAGGAGGGTACGCAGGCGGACATTCCGCCGCAGGAGTTCGGCCTGGTGATTGGCGAACCCACGCGCTTCCGGTTCTTCTCGAGCTCGGTTCGCCGCGACGACGCCGTCGGCGTCATGCTCGACGATCCGGTGGGCAACGATGAGTTCGAGGAGCTCGCGCCGATCGAGTCCACGTTGCCCGCCGCCGGCGCCGATGCTGCCGGCCGCGTGGTCCCCGTGAACCTGCAGGCGGTCGTCACCGAGATCGGCACGCTGGAGCTGCGCTGCCTCGAGAAGGGCGGCGCCGGGCGGTGGAAGCTCGAGCTCAACGTCCGCATGAAGGAGTAAGGCATGGCGGCTGACTTCGTCGTTGGCATCGATCTTGGCACCAGCAACTGCGCCATGGCCGCCGCGGCGCTCGCGTCCGGCGCCGGGGCGACGGTGACGGACTTCGCGATCACGCAGCTGCAGCGGCCGGGTCAGGCGGAGGCGCGGCCGTTGCTGCCATCGTGCCTCTATCGGCCGGGCGCCGGGGAGATCGCGCCCGGGACGGCGCGGCTGCCGTGGGGCGAAGCGACGGATTGGATCGTCGGCGAGTTTGCGCGCTGGCAGGGGGCACGGGTGCCGGGGCGGTTCGTGAACTCCGCGAAGAGCTGGCTGTGCCACGCCGGCGTCGATCGCACGGCGCCGATCCTGCCGTGGGGCGCGCCGGCCGACGTGGAGAAGATCTCGCCGATGCAGGCCTCGGCCCGGCTGCTGGCGCACCTGGCGGCGGCTTGGGATGCGGCGCATCCGACGGCGCGGCTCGCGGCGCAGGAGGTCGTGATCACGGTGCCGGCGTCCTTTGACGAAGTGGCGCGGGCATTGACGGTCACCGCGGCGCGGGAGGCGGGACTGGAGCAGTTCACGCTGGTCGAGGAGCCGCAGGCGGCGTTTTACGATTTCACGTCGCGACACCGCCATGACCTGGCTGACGCGCTGGCGGGCGTGCGGCTCGTGCTGGTGGTGGACGTCGGCGGGGGTACGACGGACTTCACGCTGATCGCGGTCGGAGTGGGGGACGACGGACCGGTTTTGAAGCGCATCGCCGTGGGCGAGCATCTCATCCTGGGGGGCGACAACATGGACGCCGCGCTGGCGCGGCGCGCGGAGGAGCGGCTGGCGGAGACGGGTCGGAAGCTCAATGCGACGCAGTGGACGCAGCTGGTGCAGGCGTCGCGGGTGGCGAAGGAAGCGCTGCTGGCGGTCACGGCGCCGGAGCGGCAGCCGCTGGCGCTGGCGGGCAGCGGGAGCCGACTGATCGGCGGCACGCTTTCGACGGAGGTCACGCGTGCCGAGGCGGAGCAGTTGATCGTGGAAGGCTTTTTTCCCGCGTGCACGCCGGACGAGCCGCCGCGGCGGGCGGCGCGGGTGGCCTTGCAGGAACTCGGTTTGCCGTATGCGCAGGACGCCGCGATCACGCGGCACCTCGCGGCGTTTTTGCGGCGGCATGCGGCGGCGGGTCATGCGGCTTTGGGCCGGCCGGTGGCGACGGGTGAGACGGCGGCCGAGGCGGAGTTGCCCCGGCCCGACGCGATTTTGCTCAACGGCGGTGTGTTCAACGCGCCCCGACTGGCGAATCGTCTGGTGGACATGGTCTCGGCCTGGTGGCCCAACCAGCCCCGCATCCCGCTGCTCGAGCACGACTCGCTCGATCTCGCGGTGGCGCGCGGCGCGGCGGCCTACGGACTCGCGCGCCGCGGGCTGGGACGAAAGATCGGCGGCGGCGCGGCGCAGGCGTTGTACATTGGGCTGACGCCGGAGGACGCGGGGGGCGATGCGCAGGCGGTGTGCGTGATCCCGCGCGGGCATGAGGAAGGGCAGACGGTCGACATGGCGGAGCGCGCCTTCCAGCTCACGGTGGGGCGGCCGGTGCAGTTTCCACTCTTTGCGACCACGGCCGACCGCGTGGACAAACCGGGCGACGTGGTGGCGCTGGGCGATGACTTCAAGCCGCTGCCGCCGCTGCACACGTTGCTACAGGCGACCGCGGCGAAACGCGGCGCGGTGCCGGTGCACCTGCGCTCGGCGCTGACGGAGCTTGGCACGCTGGAGCTGTGGTGCGTGTCGAACGCCGCCGACGAACGCTGGCGCCTCGAGTTTGACCTGCGCGGGGCGGCGAGCCGCGGCGGGGCAACCGTGACCGAGTCGATGCCGGAGAGTTTCGGCCAGGTGCGCGAACTCGTGGAGCGCGTGTTCGGGCCGGCGCCGCGCGTGGTCGAGCCGCGGGAGGTAAAACGGTTTGCCGAGACCCTCGAGGCGGCGCTGGGGCCGCGTGAGGCGTGGAGCGCGCCGCTGCTGCGGGAACTGTGGAGCACGCTATTCGCCGGAGCGAAACGCCGCCGGCGGTCCGCGGTGCACGAGCGTCTGTTTTACCGGTTCGTCGGCTACGGGCTGCGCCCCGGCTTCGGGTATCCGCTCGACGACTGGCGTTGCGAGCAGACCTTTGCGCTGCTGACGGAGAACGTGAATTTCCACGCGGAGGTCTCGGTGTGGAATGAGTTCTGGGTGATGTGGCGCCGTATCGCCGGCGGCCTTACAGCGGAGCAGCACCAGGCCATCTGGCGCGTGCTGGAGCCGCACCTCGCGCGGCGTATTCCGCCGAATGCGACGAAGAACGCCGGCCGGGTGAAGGGCATCCAGCCGGAGGGGCTGGACGAGATGGTGCGGACCGCCGCGGCGCTGGAACGGCTTGAGCCCGCCCAGAAGGTGGTGTTTGGCAACTGGATCGTCGCGCGCCTGCGCACGCCGGGACAATCGGCGGCGGGCCCTTGGGCGTGGGCGCTCGGTCGGGTGGGCGCGCGCGTGCCGTTGTTCGGCAGCAGCCACCAGACGATTGCGCCGGAGGCCGCCGCGGCGTGGCTGGAGCTCCTGCTCGAGCGCGGGCTGCGCGAAATCGACGGCGCGGCGTTCGCGGCGGTGCAACTGGCGCGGCGGACGGGCGACCGGACGCGCGACCTGGACGACACGTTGCGGGAACGCACGCTCGAGGGACTGCGGGCGGCGAAAGCGCCGGAACGTTGGCTGCAACTCGTGGCGGAGGTCGTGGCGCTCGAGTCGGAAGACGAGGCGCGCGCTCTCGGCGACACGTTGCCGCTTGGGCTGAAGCTGTAGCGTGGCGGACGGCCGGCACGAAAGGCACTTGTCGCGCGGCGGCCGGTCGGGTATCCCAGCCGCGACTTCGTCCGTCCCAAGCACTCCTTGCACCATGAAGACGCTCCTTCGCCTCTGCCCGGTCCTCGCGTTGTTTTTCCTCGCTGTTCCAGGCGGGGTTGCGACGGCGGCGACGCCCTCGGAGAAGGCAGCGATGACGGCCGTCGACGTGTCGGGCACCTGGGACGTGGTGGTGGAGACCAGCGAAGGCTCCGGCACTCCGGTGCTCGTGCTGCAGCAGGACGGGGCGAAGGTGACCGGCAAATATCAGGGGCAGCTCGGCGACGCGCCGATCAGCGGCACGGTGCAGGGGAAGAATATCCGACTTACGTTCAAGACCGGCGCCGGCGAAGGCGTGCCGGTTGAGTACACCGGCGTGGTGGATGGCGACGCGATGTCGGGCAAGGCGAAGATGGGCGCCGAAGGCGAAGGCACGTTCAGCGCGAAGCGTCGGAGCGGAAAGTAACGGCGCCTCGGGACGGCGCGCCGCTGCGACGGCGGGCGTCCGGTATCTGGACATTATTCGGCGAGTATCTGGACATTATCCCGGAAGTACCCCGTCACGGGGGAGATATAATTGCAGCCCTCGTTGCCTCCTGCTCCTCAGTACGCGCGGTGGAGTGGGGGAGGGCGCAGCAGGACGGAAAAGCAGGTGGGGGCGCGGTGGAGTTGCGGATCGCGCCGAGGTTCGGAATTGCGCGGCGCGGTCGATCCGGCAATGAAGGCGCGTCCCATGTCATCCGGAGGCCAGACCATCCACGACGTTGCCCGCCTGGCGAACGTGTCGCCAAGCACGGTCTCGAATGTCCTGAACGGGCGGCGCGACCGGATGCGCGCGGAGACGCTGGAGCGCGTGATGCAGGCGATGGCGGACCTCGGCTACGCGCCCAACCAGGTGGCCCGCGGGCTGAAGACCGGTTTCATCCCCACGATTGGGTTGATCGTGCCGTCGGTGGCGAATCCCTTCTGGGGCGCGTTCGCGCGGTACGTGGAGCACGCGGCGCTCGCGCGGAACTGCCAGGTGCTGCTGTGCAATGGCGAACGCGATCCCGCGCGGGAACAGCAGTACGCGGAGTCGCTTCTCGCGCGCGGCATTCGCGGACTGATCCTGGGATCGGCCCCGCTCTCGTTGAATCACATGGTGGGTCTCGTGAAGCGGGGGCTGCACGTGGTGACCTTCGACCGCGAGCCGGTGGGGGCCGACGGGGTGGAGTTCGACAGCGTGCGCGTGGACAACGCTGGCGGCACGCGGCTCGCGATCGAGCACCTGCTCGCGCTCGGCCATCGGCGGATCGCCTTCGTTTCCGGCCCGATCCGTTCCTCGAATCGGCGCGACCGTTTCGAGGCGTATCGCGCGGCCCTGGCGGCGCAGGGCGTGGCGGTCGACGATCAACTTGTGTGGACCGAGGCGGTGGCCGCGGGGGATGAGGAGGGCACCGAGACGGGGAAGTCAGCGGCTCGGACGCTCCTGCAGCAGCCGAACCCGCCGACCGCGTTTTTTGCGATCAATGACATGACCGCGTTCGGCGTCTATGCGGGCGTGAGGGAAGCGGGACGTGAGATCCCGCGCGACGTGTCGGTGGTGGGCTTCGACGATTTGCGGCTGTGTGAGGTCGTGACGCCGCCGCTGACGACGGTGCGCCAGCCTTTGGAGGATCTGATGCGTTCGGCCGTCGAGCTGTTGCTCGCGCGCCTGGAAGGAAAGCAGACGGGACCGGCGACGCACGTGACGCTGCCGGCGATGCTGGTGCCACGCGGATCCACGCAGCCGGCGCGTTAACGCCGCCATCGGTGCGACGCGCCGGCGCCCGGGTCAAAATGTGACGCGGTGACGGCCTGACCCCATCGTCAGGGGAAACGGGGTCAGGCCGTCACCGTTTCACATTCTGGGATCCTATGCGCGACGGGGTCAGCAACGGTCACGGCGTCACATCGGTACTCAGAAGCGATATCGCGAAGATGGGGATTTGCATCTACGTCAATGTGGCCGCTCATGTTGATGTAAGAAACAAATGGACAGGAAATTAGGATTTTGCGTAGTGTTTTTCATTGCGTGAGTGCATCGATATAGTAAATCGATGCACCAAGTTCGCCACCCCTATGAACACCCCGAAGCTCGCCGCCTTGGCTTTGCTGTCTTTTGCCCCGTTCGCCGCCTTCGCGCAGGCGTCCAATCCGCCCACCAACGGCGGCGCCGCTGACGACGAGATCGTCACCCTCAAGGAGTTCACGGTTTCCGCCAAGGCCGCCTCTGAATACGCGGCCGCCGAATCCACCACCGGCACCCGCGTCGCCAGCAAGATCCTCGATCTGCCGTTCTCGGTGCAGAGCGTCACCGCGGACTTCATGGACGACTTCAACACCCTCGAATTCCGTGATCAGTTCGCCTTCACGAGCAACGTGGTCGGGTGGGAAACGCTCTCCACCGGCTACAGCGTGCGTGGCTTCGACGCCGACGTGCAGCTGCGCAACGGCTTTCGCCGCATCGGTCTCATCGACAAGGTGAACATCGAGCGCGCCGAGGTCATCAAGGGGCCCGCCGCCTCCATCTACGGCAGCGTTCTCCCCGGCGGCACGATCAACTACGTCACCAAGAAGCCGAAGACCAAGGCCGAGCAACGCCTCACGGTCACCGCCGGCGATCACGATCTCCTGCGGGGCCAGTTCTCCAGCACCGGCCCCCTCGGCACCTCGAAGACGTGGTTCTACCGGCTCGATACCGCCGCGCTTCAGCGCCGGTACGACCAGCAGTACAAGGAAATGAACCAGGCGACCGTCGCCGCGCAGGTGCAATGGCGGCCCAGCCGCGACACCAGCCTGCTCATGGAGGCGGAGTGGCTCGAACGGCGCGAACGCGGCACGTCCAGCGCCGGCGTCCCGTTCCGCATCCAGACGGGCACGCCCGACCCGTACCGGCTGCCCGCGCAGAAGCGCACGTACAACCGGTACGTCGGCGTCGCCTACGAGATCATCGATTTCAACACCCAGGGGCCGCACAACTACTCCAACCGCTACGTCAAGAACCTCACCGCCACCTTCGAGCACCGGTTCAGCGAGGTCTTCTCCCTCCGCTCCAGCGCCAACTGGTTTGACCGCGGGCTCACCCGTCAGGAGGTCGGCGGGCGCGACCAATTCAACCCGGTCACCCGCACCGTTCCGCGCGGCACGCCGCGCTATCGGCCCTTCCCCGAAGGCGGCGCCAGCCTCCAGAACGACCTCCTCGCCGCGTTCTCCACCGGCAGCGTCAGCCACAAGCTTCTCGTCACCGTCGACTACCAGCGCCAGACGCAGCAGCCCGAGCGTTACGATCTCTCCAACTTCGCCGCCGGCATGCCCGCGGGTGTGCTCTCCGGCATGAGCGTCGATGCACCCAATTACGACTTCACCGGCTACCTTGACGCTCCCGAGCTGTACACGCCGGGCCAGAAGGAGGACGACGAGATCGACATCTACGGCCTGTTCATCAGCGAACGCGCCACGTTCTGGAATGGCCGCGCCAACCTGCTCCTCGGCGGCCGCTACGATTGGTCGCACAATATTTCCCGCGACCTCCTCGGCGGTAACGTCACCGATCAGAAGAGCAGCGAGATCACCCACCAGATCGGCCTCAATGTCCGCGTCGTCTCCGGGCTCAGTCTCTACGCCAATCAGAGCACGTCCTTTGTCCCGCAATTCGGTCTCGGCCAGAACGCGGACGGCTCCACCTACGACCTGCCCAACGAGCGCGGCAAGGGAATCGAGGGCGGCCTCAAGGCCGGGCTCTTCGGCGAGAAACTCACCTTCACCCTCGGCTGGTTCGACATCACCCGAGACAACGTCGCGACCGCCACGACTGACTCCGTCACCGGCCGGCCCATCACCGTCCTCTCGGGCAAACAGCAGTCGCGCGGCCTCGAGTTCGACTTCAACGCCGTCGTCACGCCCTCGCTCCAGTTCTTCGGCGGCTACGGGCACACCAAGGCGGAGACGGTCAGCAATGTGAACTCGCCCCACCTCGAGGGACTCTCCCTCCGCCGCGCCCCCGAGAACACGCTCGGCATTGGCTCCAAGTACGAGTTCAAGAAGGGCGCGCTCAAGGGCGTGTTCCTCACGGCGAGCTTCAAGTACAACGACCAGTCGATGGCCAACCCCTCGAGCGGCCGGTCCATCACCGCCTCCGCCTCGAATCCGATCATCAACAACCCGATGCCCAACGGACGCCTGCCTTTCGCCGACAAGCCCGTCGGGGCCACCATCACCAGCGGCAGCGTCCGCGTGGACGACGGGCGCGAGACGGTCTTCAACAACGCCTACGAGGTCGTCGACGCCGGCATCGGCTACAAGTGGAAGGACGCCCGCAAACACGCCCACCGCGCCCAGCTCAACGTCGGCAACGTCTTCGACAAGCGCTACACCTACGGCTCCACCGGCCAGGGCGAGCGCCTCAGCGTCGCCGTCACCTACGACCTCACGTTCTGACGCGGTTCATCCCGCCGACTCTTCTCCAACGCCATGCTCGAACTCGCCCAAAAGGTTGCCCTCGTCACCGGAGGCGCGCGTGACATCGGTCGCGCCGTCTCGCTCCGCCTCGCCGAACTCGGCGCCGCCGTGGCCGTAAATTACCGGTCCGACGCGGCCGCCGCCGAGGAGGTGGTGCGCACCATCACGCAGGCGGGCGGTCGCGCGATCGCCGTGCCGGGCGACGTCACCGTCGCCGCCGACGTGGGCCGCCTGGTGGCCGCCACCCGCGCGCAGCTCGGCGGCTCGATCGACATCCTGGTCAACATCGCCGGCGGGCTCGTCGGCCGGAAGGCCATCGGCGAGATGGACGAAGCCTTCTGGGACCACGTGCTCGCGCTGAATCTCAAGAGCGTGTTCCTGGTCACGAAGGCGGTGCTGCCGCACATGCCCGACGGGGGTGCGATCGTGAACTTCTCCTCGCAGGCGGGCCGCGACGGCGGCGGGCCCGGCGCCAGCGCGTACGCCGCGGCCAAAGCCGGGGTGCTCAACTACAGCCGCGCGCTCGCCAAGGAACTCGCGCCGCGGCGCATCCGGGTGAACACCGTTTCGCCCGGGATGATCGCGACGAAATTCCACGACACCTTCACCAAGCCCGAGGTGCGGCAGCGCGTGGCGGCCATGACGCCGCTCGGCCGCGAGGGCACCGCCGCGGAGGTGGCCGACCTGACAGCGTTCCTGGCGTCCTCCCGCGCCTCGTTCATCAACGGCGAGGCGATCGAGATCAACGGCGGCATCTTCTTTGCCTGATGAACCCGCGCCTGCTCGCCCTGCTGCTCCTTTTCCTCCCGGCCGCGTGGGCCTCGGCCGCGATCGCGCCGACCCATCCGCGCCTGCTCTTGACGCCCGACGGCGTGACGGCGCTGCGCCAGAACCTCGGCCGCGCGCCGCTGTTCGATGCCGCGCTTGCCGAGGCCAAGGCGCAGGTTGACCGCGCGCTCGCCGCGCCGCTCGAGGTGCCGGTGCCGCGCGACGCTGCCGGCTACACGCATGAGCGGCACAAGCAGAACTACACCGAGATGCAGCTTGCAGGCCTGCTGTATCAGGTGACGCGTGACGCCAAGTACGCGCGCTTCGTCCGGGACCTGCTCGAGCGCTACGCGCAACTCTATCCCACGCTCGGCGCGCATCCGGCGGGGCGCGGACAGGCGCCGGGCCGGCTTTTCTGGCAGACGCTGAACGAGGCGGTGTGGCTGGTCCACGTGAGCCAGGCCTACGACTGCATCTACGACACGCTGTCGCCGGACGAGCGGGCCCGCTATGAGACCGCCCTGCTGCGGCCGATGGCGCGATTCCTGAGCGAGGAGCGCATGCAGGAGTTTGACCGGATCCACAACCACGGCACGTGGGCGGCGACGGCGGTCGGCATGATCGGCTACGCGCTCGGTGACGAAGAGCTGGTGCAAAAGGCGTTGCTCGGTTCGAAGCGCGACGGGCAGGCCGGGTATTTCCGGCAGATGGACGAGCTTTTCTCGCCCGACGGCTACTACTGCGAGGGCCCGTACTACGCGCGCTACGCGCTGATGCCCTTCATCCTGTTTGCCCAGGTCATAGAGAACAACGATCCCGGCCAGCAAGTGTTCGCCCGCCGCCAGCAGATCCTCCGGCAGGCGGTGTACGCCACACTGCAGCAGACCAGCCCGCAAGGCGCGTTCCTGCCCTTCAACGATTCGCTCAAGGACAAGGACATCCGGTCCGACGAGGTCGTGCTGGCGGTCGACGTGGTCTATTCGCGCTACGGCCGCGACCCGCGCCTGCTCTCCATCGCGCAGCGGCAGGGCAGTGTCTTCCTCGGCGGGCCTGGGCTCGAGGTTGCGCAGGCGCTCGCCGCCAATCCGACGCCGCCGGCATTTCCGTTCGCCAGCGTCGAGTTCAAGGACGGCCCGGACGGTCGCGCGGGTGGGGTGGGGCTGTTGCGCGCCACGCCCGCGGCGGACGCCGCGCTCGTGCTGATGAAGTACTCTGCCTTCGGCATGGAGCACGGGCACTACGACAAGCTCGCGGTCATGTACTACGACCAGGGGCGCGAGATCATTCCCGACTACGGCGCAGCACGCTTTCTCAACGTCGACCAGAAGTTCGGCGGCCGTTACCTGCCGGAGAACAATTCCTTCGCGAAGCAGACGATCGCGCACAACACCGTCACCGTCGACGAGCGCTCCAACTACGGCGGCTCGTTCAAAACGGCGGAGGAAGCGCATGCGGAACGAGTCTTCTTCTCGGCGCAGGATCCGGCGTTTCAGGTGATGAGCGCGCTCGATCGCACCGCGTATCCCGGCGTGCTGATGCACCGCACGGTCGCGCTCGTCCGCGATGCGAAGCTGCCGCAGCCCGTGGTGGTGGACGTCTTTCGTCTCCGTGCCTCCGCCGCGCACCGCTATGACCTGCCATACTACTACGCGGGACAGTTCCTCGAGACGAACGTCGCCCTCACGCCACACGTGACGAGCCGACCTGTCCTCGGCGCCAAGCACGGCTACCAGCACCTCTGGGTCGCGGCCGAGGGCCAGGCGACCGGGCCGGTGCGCTTCACGTGGATGAATCAGCAGCGGTACTACACGCTGACGATGGCGGCCGACGCCACGGCCCGCGTGGCGCTGGTCCAGGTCGGCGCGAACGATCCTTCCTTCAACCTCCGCAATGAGAACGCCGTGCTGCTCCGGCAGGACGGTCGTGGCGACCATGTGTTCGCCGCCGTCCTCGAGCCGCACGGCCACTGGGACGGCGTGCGCGAGCGCACCTACGGCGGCCGGCCCACGATCCAGGAAGTCCGGGTACTGGCGGCGTCCGCCGAGGGCACCGCCGTGCGGATCACCGGACCCGGCGGGCTCGAGTGGACGCTGCTGATCGCAGCGGCGGAGACGGTCGCGGGGGCGCACCGCCTCACCGTGGGCGGGGAAACCTTCTCGTGGGAGGGCGCCGTCGCCCTCCGCAAACGCTAACTCATCCAGCTATGTTCGTATCCAAGGAGCAGCTTTTCATCGAATTCGCCCAGGTCGCCTGGGAGGACCGGGGCGGCGGAGTGCGCCGCAAGGTCATGGCCTATGGCGACCAGCTCATGGCCGTGTACGTCGAGTTCCAGCGTGGCGCGATCGGCGCCAAGCACCACCATCCGCACCTGCAGATCACGTACATCCAATCCGGCTCGTTCCGCACCCACATCGGGGACCAGACGCGCGTGCTGAAGGGCGGCGATTTCTACTACATCCCGGCGGACGTCGAACACGGGGTCGAAGCGCTGGAGGACTCCGTGCTGGTCGATTTCTTCACGCCGATGCGCGAGGACTTCGTCCCGCAACGATAACACCGAACGCCGCCATGCCTTTCCAACACCGCCTGCGCTGGGCCATCATCGGCCTGATCGGTCTCGCGACGATCGTTAACTACATCGATCGCACCTCACTGGCGGTGATGTGGCCGGCGATCTCGCGGGACACCGGGCTGTCGAAGGACGCGTACGCGTCGATCATCGCCGTCTTCATGGTGTGTTATGCGCTCGGCCAGGCGGTCTCGGGCCGGCTGTTCGACCGCGTCGGCACACGGATTGGCTTCGTGCTCTCCATCACGGTGTGGTCGGCGGCGTGCGGGCTGCATGCCGCGGCGCGCAGCGTGCTGAGTCTCTCGCTCGTACGCGGGTTGCTCGGCTTCAGTGAGGCGGGCAACTGGCCCGGTGCGACCAAGGCGGTGGCGGAATGGTTTCCCCGCCACGAACGCGCGCTTGCGCAGGGCGTCTTCAACGCGGGCGCGTCGGTGGGCGCCGTGGTGTCCGCCCCGATCATCGCGACGCTGTACCTGTGGTTTGGCTGGCGGGCGACCTTCCTCGTCGTCGCCGCGCTCGGCTTCCTCTGGCTGATTCCCTGGCTGTGGATCGCGCGGTCCACGCCGGCGCAGCATCCGTGGATCACCGCCCGGGAGCGGGAGCATATTCTCGATGGCGCCGCGCCCGCGGCGAATGCGGGACAGCCGGGGATGCGCTGGCGCGAAGCACTCGCGTTCCGCCAGACCTGGGCGGTCGTAGTTTCGCGTTTCTTCCTCGATCCGATCTGGTGGCTGTTCGTGAACTGGCTGCCCATCTACCTGGCGGACCGCTTCGGTTTCGACGTGAAGCAGATAGGCATGTTCGCGTGGGTGCCGTACCTCGGGGCCGCGGCCGGCAGCCTGGGTGGCGGCTGGTATTCCGGGCACAAGATCCAGCAAGGCTGGAGCGTCGACCGGGCGCGAAAGCGCGCCATCCTCATCGGGGGCGCGATGACCATCCCGGGATTCGGACTCGCCGCCATCGCCGGCTCTCCCTGGGCCGCCGTCATTGCCATGGCTCTCGTTCTCGCGGGATTCCAGGTGATGATTAACAACATCCAGACCCTCCCGAGCGACTTCTTCGCCGGGAAGTCCGTCGGCACGGTGGCCGGCATCGGCGGCCTCAGCGCGGTCGCGGGCGTGCTTGTTTTCAGCACCTGGCTTGTGCCGGTGCTCACGCGCATCAGCTACGTGCCCGTCTTTCTGTTGGGCGCGGCGCTCGTGCCGCTCGCCATCGGTTCCGTGTACTTCTTCAGCGGCGAGATCCGGCGCGTCGACGTGGCGGCCGACGTGCGCTGACCGCGTTTTTTCCACCCCAGGATACTTTCCTCGCCCATGCGCTCCTTCTTCGTTCTCTCCCTGACCTGCGGCTTGATGTCGGCAACGGTGGCCGTGGCGGCGGCGCCGGCGACGGCCAAGGCCGCTACGCCCGTCGAAGCCACGCCGCACGGCTTTCCCGGGGCGCAGACGTACGTGTTTCGCGAGCTCACCCCGGAGCCGCTGCGGCTGCACGTCTTCAAACCCGAGGGCTGGCAGGCGCAGGATCGTCGGCCGGCCCTGATGTTCTTCTTCGGGGGCGGTTGGACGCGCGGGACGCCGGAGCGCTCGGCCGGCTGGGCGCGCTGGGCGGCGCAACACGGCCTCGTGGGCATCGCGCCCGATTACCGGACCAAGGAGCGTTTCGACACCGCCCCGTTGGAAGCGGTGGCGGACGCGCGCGCCGCGCTGCGCTGGGTGCAGGACCACGCGGCGGAGCTCGGGATCGACCCGAAGCGCGTCGTGGTCGGCGGGACTTCGGCGGGCGGGCATCTGGCACTTTGGACGGCGATCACGGCGACGCCGCCAGGCTCGGCTGAGGCGGAGGCGCCGAAGTTCAAGCCGGTTGCGCTGGTCCTCTCGAGTCCGGTCTCGGACACCGCCGAGATCGGCGGCTACACGCCGCAGCGTTTCGGGCCGCACGCGGCGGCGCTCTCCGCGGTGCACCGGCTCGATGCGAAGATGCCGCCGGTTCTCGTGTTCCACGGTGACGCGGACAAGACGGTGCCGCAGCGCCAGTCGCTCGCGCTACGCGACAAGCTGCAGGCGGGAGGCAACCGGTGCGAATTCGTCAACGTTCCCGGTGGCTCGCACAACTTTTCGACCGATCTGCCCGAGTGGAAGGAAAAGGTCCGGGCGCGCATCGAGTCCTTCCTGCGGGAGGAAGGGTTGTTGGCGCGCTGAGACGACGAACGCGGCGGGCGCGCGCACCCGGCCGCTCAGGCGGCGGCCTGACCGAGCAGCCAGCGGTGAAACGCCTTGATCTCCTGGAGCGTGCCCGCGACCAGGATGCTGTCGCCGACGTCGAGCCGTTCGTCTCCCGATGGGGCGACGATCTCCCGGTCACCGCGGCGAATGCCGACGACGCGGGCTCCCGTGCGTTGGCCAATGTTGGAAGCGGCGAGCGTGCGGCCAGCGTGCGGTCCTTCCGGGACCACGAAGGTTTCCAGTACCGAGCCCTCGAATTCGTGCGACTGATCGGTGGCGGCCCGGGCATGCTGGAGAAAGTTTTCGGCGGCGGCGGTCTGCTCCTCCTTGCCCAGCAGCAGGACGCGATCGCCTGGGTAGAGACGCAGATCGGGCCGAATGGCCGTGATGACGATGCCGTTGCGCTCCACCTCGAGCACGGTGCAGCCGAACTGGGGTGGAATCGCGAGTTGGGCGAGCGACTGCCCCGCATACGGCGCGCCATCCGGCACGACGGATTCGCGCAGTTCGACGTCCCAGCCGGCGAGGTCCTTTTCCCTCTGCTCGCGTAGCTTTTCGGCGGCCGCGACCTTGGGGCCGCGCGGATCCTCGGCGAGCACGTCGCGCATCGAAGTCTGCCACTGGCTATGCCAGTAGATGAGCCGGTTGGAGAAGATGCCCACGAAGACGATCGCCGCGAGGCTGATGGCGATCCAGCCCCAGATGCCGAGCTGGTCGGTGGGGAGGATCGCATGCAGCCAGAAGCCGATCGCGAAGAGCGCGATGCCCTTGAAACCGGTCAGGAGCCGGTCGCGGGCGGGCGCGAGGCCGCCGACGCTCTCGGCCAGGATCATCGCCACGGCGCTGAGATTGCGCCAGACCGCGAACAGCGGGATGAGCACGATCACGGCGACGACGCCCCAGAAGACGGGAACCAGGGTGCCGGGGGCGAGGCCGAAGGACTCCGAGTTGGCGACCACCATGGCCAGGATCTGGCGGGAAAATGTCATGACCCCGGTGATGAAGAGCACCTCGCCTCCGATCTGGATGAGACGGGGCCGCACCAACGCCCACGCCGAGGCGGAGGTCGGCGCGTTCTGCAACTGGGTGAACCAGCCGTGATAGGCCTCAAGCGTGCGCTGCAACCAGCGCGGCTCGGCACGCTCGAGGGCGCCGACGATCGGATCGGCGAATCGGTTGAGCAGCGGCATCAGCAGGACCGTGAAGATCGAGACGCCGACCGCGATGGGGTAGTACTGTTTGGGCAGGACCGCGGTGCTCACGCCCAACTGGGCAATGATAAAGGAAAACTCACCCAACGGGCCGAGGAGTAGGCTGGCCCGCCGGGCCTCGTGGGCGTTGCTGCCGCTCAGGATCAGCGCGAGGCCCGTTGCCATGGCGCGCGCGAGTAGCACGAAGACGCCGAGCCCCAGGATCCAGGGCCAGACTTCGAGCAGGAGCTTGATCTCGATCAGCATGCCGATGGACACAAAGAACACGCTGCTGAACAGGTCGCGCATGCCGGCGAACGCCTTCTCCACCGGCGCGCGCTGGGGGATCTCGGCCACGATCGCGCCGAGCAGGAAGGCGCCGAGCGCGAGCGAGTACCCCGCCTTCACCGCTGCAATCGAGAGCAGGAACAGCACCCCGGCCACGGTGATGGTGAGAATCTCCGGATCCGCCCGGGCTTCCAGCCGGCGCAGCAGTCGCGGCACCATCAGCAGGCCGACGCCGACCAGCAGGACGACGAACGCCGACATGCTTGTCAGCAGCGAGCCCACGTTCGCGTCTCCCCCGCTGGTGCGCGCGGCGAGCAGGGTCAGCATCACCACCGCCACGACGTCCTCGAGCACGGTGATGCTCAGCGCCACCTGCCCGGAGCGGTCGTGGCTGAGGTTCAGTTCGTCCAGCACCTTGGCGATCACCGCCGAGCTGGACACCATGAACATCGCGGCGATGAAAAGTGACTGGGCGCTGTTCCAGCCCACGAAGTGGCCGAGCGCCCGCGTCAGCATGAAGACGAAGAACGCGCCGAGTCCGGTCGCCAGCAACGTCGGCCAGCCCATGCGGCCCAGCTTGCTCAGGCTCAATCCCAGCCCGATGCCGAACATCAGGAAAACCAGGCCGACCTGGGACAGCGTCTGAATGCGGTTTACGTCCGACACCAGTGCGAAGGGTGGGGTGTAGGGACCGATGACGATGCCGGCGAACAGGTAGCCGACGATAACCGACAGGCCGATGCGACGGCAGATGGCGGCCGCGGCACTCGCGGCGAGCAGGACAACGGCAAGATCTTGGATGAGGCTGATTCCGTCCATGTGCGTGGGTGGCCGACGTGCGCGGAGGTGACGCGCGCGGGTGGCGCGCGGAATACGCTACCGGATGCGCCTCAAGTCAATGCGTCGGGTGGGAAATCTTCACTCGGATGCGTCAAACCCTCCCGCGCGGGCTGCAACCCGCGCTACTTGGCACTGGTAGGGTCCTGAATGAAGGAACCTTGCATATTGCGAGCTAGCTGGCGCCGTGATTTGAAGACGGGATTTTCCGCATGAAAACACGAGTCACCCTCACCCTGATTATCGCCTTCGCGGTTCTGGGCGCGATTTTCGGCGCCAAGTTCCTTTCGATTCGCAAGGCCATGGAGGCTCGGGCCCGCGTCGTCCAACCGCCGGTGACGGTCAGCGCCGTGACGGCCAACGAGGAGGTCTGGCAGACGACGTTCCCGGCCGTGGGCTCGCTCGCGAGTTACCGCGGCATCGTGGTGAAGACCGAGCTTGAGGGCGTGGTTCGCGCGATCGCCATTGAGTCCGGTGCGGAAGTCGCCGCCGGCGCGCTGCTGGTGGAACTCGACACCTCGGTCGAGACGGCGCAACTCGCCGGCCTCGAGGCGCAGGCCAAGCTGGCCGCCGCCAAT
The DNA here is from genome assembly GCF_003054705.1 of Opitutus sp. ER46. NCBI lineage: Bacteria > Pseudomonadati > Verrucomicrobiota > Opitutia > Opitutales > Opitutaceae > Opitutus > Opitutus sp. ER46. The sequence goes on along the minus strand of NZ_QAYX01000020.1, from coordinate 387,082 downwards.
CTCACCCGCGCGCAGGAACTGCGAGCCAATCACACCAACACGCCGGCCGACCTCGACGCTGCCGAGGCCGCCGTCGCCCAGACGCGCGCGGCCGCCGATCAGCTCCGGGCGACCATCGCGAAGAAGCGGATCGTCGCCCCCTTCGCCGGCCGGCTCGGCATCGTGCGCATCTATCCGGGCCAGTTCCTCAACAAGGGCGATGCCATCGCTCAACTCGAGACCCTCGATCCCATCCACGTTGATTTCTCGCTCCCGCAGCAGGATTTCCCCCGGCTCGCCATGGGCCAGCCGGTTCGGGTCACGAGCGACGCCGCCCCGGGCCAGGTGCTCGAGGGGCGCATCGCCGCGATCGATCCGCGCGTCAGCGACACCACCCGGACGATCCAGGTTCGGGCGACGCTCGCCAACCCGGGCGACAAGCTCCGCCCCGGCATGTTCGCCCAGGTTGAGGTGGTTCTCCCCGCCGAGGAAAAGCACGTCGTCGTGCCCAACTCCGCCATCATCTACAATCCCTACGGCGACACCGTGTTCGTCGTGGAGAACGGCGTCGTGCAGCCCCGCTTCATCAAACCCGGCCCGCAACGCGGCGAGATCGTTGCCGTTCTGTCCGGCCTCAAGCCCGGCGAGCAAGTCGTCACCTCCGGCCAGCTCAAGCTGCGCGCCGGCAGCAAGGTCAAGATCGACAACTCCCTCGCTCCTGGTGCCAACCCCGCGCCCAAGCCGACCGAAAGCTGAGCCGCCATGCGTTTCACCGATCTCTTCATCCGTCGCCCCGTGCTGGCGACGGTGGTCAACCTCTTCCTGCTGATCATCGGCGGACTGGCCATCAAATCGATGGTCGTCCGCCAGTATCCTGTTACCAACAACGCCGTCATCAAGGTGACGACGACGTATCCCGGCGCCAGCGCGGATCTCATCCGCGGCTTCATCACCACGCCGCTCGAACGGGAAATCGCCTCCGCCGACGGCATCGACTACCTCGAATCCGTCAGCGCGCCCAACATGTCGGTCATCACCGCCAAGCTGCGGTTGAACTATGACCCGAATGACGCGCTTACGCAGATCACCTCGAAGGTGAACCGCGCCAAGCGCGAGTTGCCCAAGGACGCCGAGGATCCGGTGTTCGACGTCTCGATTGGTGAGACGACGTCGGCGATGTACCTGAGCTTTTCCAGCGATGTGCTGGCGCAGAACCAGGTGTCCGACTACCTCATCCGCGTCGTGCAGCCCAAGCTGGCGACGATCGAGGGCGTGCAGAAGGCCGAGGTCATGGGCGCCCGCACGTTCGCGATGCGCATCTGGCTCAAGCCGGACCGGATGGCCGCGCTCGGCCTGAGCGCCGCCCAGGTCTGGTCCAAGCTCGCGGCGCAGAACTACATCTCCGCGGTCGGCAACACGAAGGGCACCACCGTCTCGGTCAACCTCACTGCCGGCACCGATCTGCACCGGGCGGAGGAATTCCGCCAGCTCGTCATCCGCGAATCGAACGGCCAGATCGTCCGCCTCGGTGATATCGCCGACGTCGTTCTGGGCGCCGAAAGCTACGACGTCGAGGTCGGGTTCAAAGGCGAGGGCGCGACCATCATCGCGATCTCCGTGCTGCCCACCGCCAACGCGATCGACGTCATCAAACGTGTCCGCGCCGTCTGGCCCGAAGTGGTCAGCCAGCTGCCGTCGGGCCTGCATGCTGCCATCGTTTACGACGCCACCGAGTTCATCAACGACTCCATCAACGAGGTCGCGAAGACCCTGCTCGAGGCGATGCTCATCGTCGTCCTCGTCATCTACGGCTTCCTCGGGTCGTTCCGCTCGGTCGTGATTCCGATCGTGGCCATCCCGCTTTCGCTGGTGGGCGTCTGCGCCCTGATGCTGGCCCTCGGGTTCTCCATCAACCTCCTGACGCTCCTGGCCATGGTGCTGGCCATCGGCCTCGTCGTCGACGACGCCATCGTCGTCGTCGAGAACATCCACCGGCACATCGAGGAGGGACTCTCGCCCTTCGATGCCGCGATCAAGGGCGCGCACGAACTCGTCGGCCCGATCATTGCGATGACCATCACGCTCGCCGCGGTGTACGCGCCGATCGGCCTGCAGTCGGGCGTGACCGGCACGCTGTTCCGCGAGTTCGCCTTCACCCTGGCCGGCTCCGTCATCGTCTCCGGTTTTGTCGCGCTGACGCTTTCGCCGATGCTGTCGTCGAAACTGCTCCGCCATAATCCGAACCCGAAGGGCATCGAGCACTTCCTCGACGTCGCGTTCGAAAAGCTGCGCAGCGGGTATGAACGGCTGCTCGACAAGGTGCTCAATACCCGCCCGGCGGTCTACGCCGTCGCGGCGCTGATCTTCCTGGCGATCCTCCCGATGTACCTGCTCACGCAGCAGGAACTTGCGCCCGCCGAGGATCGCGGCTTCGTCATCGCCATGGGGCAGGGCGCGCCCAACGCCTCCCTCGACCAGTCGCTGCGGTACTCCCGGCAGTTCAACCAGATGGTCCGCCAGATGCCCGAGGTGGTGACCTTCTTCAGCGTGCAGGGCATGGACATCGCGAGCGGCATGCTGCGCCCCAGCTCCGGCCTCACGGGCATTGCCCTCAAGCCGCGCAGCCAGCGTGCGCTTTCGGCCACCCAGCTGATTCCCCAGATCCTCGGCCGGGCGAGCACGATCTCGGGCTCCAATTACGCCGCGTTCCTGCCGCCCTCGCTCCCCGGCGCCGGCTCCGGCCTGCCGGTGCAGTTCGTCGTCAGCTCGACCTCCGACCCGGAGCGCATCGCGGCCGTGACGCTGGACCTGCTGCAGCGGGCGCTCGGGAGCGGGAAGTTCATCTATGGCGACACCGACCTGCGCTACGACCAGCCGCAGGCGAACATTCGGATCGACCGCGACAAGGCGGCCTTGCTCGGCATCGATATGAACCAGCTGAGCTCCGACCTCGGGGCGATGCTGGGCGGCGGCTACGTGAACCGGTTCTCGATCCAGGGGCGCGCTTACAAGGTCATCCCGCAGGTGACGCGATCGGCCCGCCTGACGGCGGAGCAGCTGGATAATTACTACATCTCCAGCAAGGGCGGCCTCGTGCCGCTCTCCGCGGTCGCGCAGATCGAGGCGTCGACGCAGCCCCGCGATCTGCGGCGTTTCCAGCAGTTGAACGCCGCGACGATTTCACTCCTGCCCCGCCCGGGCGTGTCCATGGGCGAGGCGCTCGAGTGGCTGAACGCCGAGGCGAAGCAGGTTTTCCCCGAGGGCTTCACGGCCGAGTACAAGGGCGAGTCGCGCCAGTTCGTGCAGGAGGGCAGTTCGCTGATGGCGACGTTCGCGCTCGCGGTCGTCGTCATCTTCCTCGTGCTGGCCGCGCAGTATGAGAGCTTCCGCGATCCGGTCATCATCATGATGGCGGTTCCGCTCTCGATCGCCGGCGCGATGGTGTTCCTCTTCCTGGGCGTCGCCACGCTGAACATCTACACGCAGGTCGGCCTGATCACGCTCGTCGGCCTGATCACCAAGCACGGCATCCTGATGGTGGACTTCGCCAACAACCTCCAGGAGCAGGGCCATGGCGTGCGCGAGGCGATCGAGCACGCGGCCGGCATCCGGTTGCGCCCGATCCTGATGACCACCGCGGCGATGGTGCTCGGCGTGTTGCCGCTGCTGGTGGCGGGCGGCGCCGGCGCCGAGGCACGTTTCAGCATGGGGCTCGTCATCGCGACCGGCATGTCGATCGGCACGCTGTTCACGCTGTTCGTCGTGCCTTCGTTCTACGTGCTGGTGTCGCGTCCCCGCGCCAAGCCGGCGGCCGCGCCGGTCGTCGCCCACGCCTGATCCGGGCGGAGCCAAGTCGGGCTCGTTTTTCGGCCGTCGCCCCGGGCGGCGGTCGCCCCCGCCTTGCGTCGGGCGCAGGCGTTCGCTACCCCGTCGAGCTGCATGGAGCTCCGACACCTGCGCTATTTCAAGGCCGTGGCTGAACTGTTGAACTTCAGCCGGGCGGCCGAGCGTTTGAACGTGGGCCAGCCCGCGCTCAGCCGGCAAATCCGCGATCTCGAGAATGAGCTCGGTGCCCGGCTGCTGGACCGCAGCCATGTGCGGGTGCAGCTGACCGACGCGGGGCGCACGTTCTACACCCATACCTGCAAGATCCTGGCGCAGGTGGACATTGCGACGGCCTCCGTGCACCAGACGCTCGAGGGGCTCGGGGGCGAACTGATCATCTGCAACGACTGGCGGCTCTCGAGCCAGTTCGTGCTGGGGGCGATCGCCGAGTTCCGGGCCACGTTCCCACAGGTGGAAGTCAACCTGCGCGACCTGCACGTCCATGAGCAGTTGACCGCGTTGCGGACGCGGCAGGCGCACTTGGGGTTTCTGGTGAATCGCGAAGTCGGCAAGGCCGACGAACTGCGGTCGATGCACCTGCAGACCGCCCAGCTGCTCGTCGCCGTGGGAGCGCAACACCGGTTCGCCTCGCGGGCGTCGATCAAGATGGCGGAACTCGAGGATGAAACGTGGCTGTTGGCGGAGGATGCGCCGGGCCTCCGTGAGTTCATCAGCCAGCTCTGCCGCATGAGCGGCTTCAGCCCGCGATTTGCCCGGCCGGTGCGCAACGTCGAGTCGCTGATCGCACGCGCCGCCATGGGATTTGGGGTGTGCCTGATGCCCGATTTTGCCGCGGCCGCCCGTCCCAATGCCATGGTCCGCTTCCTGCCGTCGGATTGCCCGCCCCTCGAGGTGAGCGCCGCCTGGCACGCCGGCGAGACCTCGCGCCTGCTCGAGCAGTTTCTCGGCATTCTCAAGCATCACCTCGCCGCCGGCGCCCCCGTGCTGAATTTCAACGCCGGCCAGACTGGGAAGAAGACCGCCGCTCCCCGCAAACGCCCGCAAACTGGCTCCTAGCCATTGCTGGTTGCTCATCCTTCCCAGAATGGCGCAGCCATTCTGCTCAGGCGAACGGCGGACACGTGCCGCCGTTCGCCTACCGGTCGCTTTCCGTGGCGACGACCAGCGTCAGCAGCGTCAGGATGAGAACGGCGACGATCAGGTTCATGGCGGGCTGAGTGTACCCGCTGGGGTGGGGACCGCGGAAATGCCTCGTTTCACTGCGGGTTATGCCCGGCCGGCATGGCGTCAGGCATGCCGGCGACGAAGGGGCGTTTGCCGCCGGCCAAACTGACGGTAATGTCAGGCGGACAGAATGGTCGACCGAGCGACGCAACCTAAGGTGACGCCCGTCCTGATGAAGCCCTTTCCCACGCCCAAGCGGGGGGATTCCTCCCGCCCCACCTCAAGGACCCCTGGCCCCGGCCGACACGCGGCTGGGCGGAAGGAGCGTTGCCTGCAGCGATGAACGCCCCATCCCCGGCGAGTGTTGAACCACCGGCCGCGCATCTGCGCGTCCTCGTGGTCGAGGACGAGGAGAAGACGCGGGACTCCGTCGCCGAGGGTCTGCGCCTCGAGGAGTGGCAGGTGACCACGGCCGCCGATGGCAACGAAGCCATCCGGTTGGCCGAAAGCGGCGCCTTTGACCTCCTCATCCTCGATTGGATGCTGCCGGACCGCGACGGGCTTGAGATCCTGCAGCACCTGCGCGGGCGTGGCATCGAAACCCCGGTCCTGATGTTGACCGCGCGCACGAAGCTCGACGACCGCGTGGTCGGCCTCGAAAGCGGCGCCGACGACTACCTGATGAAGCCTTTCGCGTTTGCGGAGTTGCTGGCGCGCTGCCGGGCGCTGCTCCGGCGCCCCGTGCTGCGGACGGGCCGGCTCCTCAACCATGCGGACCTCCAGCTCGACACCCGCGCGCGCATCGCGCTGCGGTCCGGCCAGGAAATTCCCCTCACGCCCCGCGAGGTCGATGTCCTGGAATACCTGATGCGCTACCAGGGGCAGGTTGTGACGCGTGAGATGCTCGAACGCGACGTCTGGAAGCAGACGAGCCGTCTTACCTCCCTGGACAACGTCATCGACGTGCAGATGATGCGGCTCCGCCGCAAAGTCGACGCTGAGGGCGCGGAGAAGCTGATCCACACCATTCGCGGGGTGGGGTACCGCTTCGGGAATGCCTGACGCGATCCGCCAGTTCATCGCCGCACACGTGCCCTCGGTCGAACGACTGGAGGTCCTGCTGCTGCTGTGTGAGTCGCGACCGCGGACGTGGACGATCGACGAGATCGAGCAGCGGATTCGCAGCAGCCGTGAATCCATCGCGCAGCACGTGGCCGCGCTGATCACGGGTCGGCTGTTCGTCGCCTTGGACGTCGCTCCGGTTCGCTATCGCTTCGCGCCGGAGGCCCCCGCACTCGAACGGGTGGTCGTCGACCTCGCGCATTCGTATCGCATGCGACGGGTCACGGTCATCCAGCAGATCTACGCCGAGCGCGCCAACCGGCTGGCGAACGACTCGCCCGCCTGCTCCACCTAGCGTGGATCGTGCCCGGCGCGCCTACCGCGCGTCCAGCAGCGACCGGATCAGCCGGAGGAGTTGCTCGGGCGCGAACGGCTTGGGCAGGAAACGGTCCGCTTTTTCCAGCTCCAGTGGTTCGCCTTTCTGCTCGGGCGCGTAGCCGCTGGCGTAGATCACCTTCAATGCTGGGTCCTCGGCGCGGAGTTCACGGGCGAGTTGCCGGCCGGATATCCGGCCGGGCATGACGATGTCGGTGAGCAGGAGCCGGATTTTGCCGCGATTCTGCTCCCACTGCGCGCGTCCCCTGGCGCCGGATTCGGCCTCGATGACGTGGTAGCCGTGGCGTTCCAGGAAACCGCGGACCGCCAGCCGCATGCTGGGTTCATCCTCGACGAGCAGGATCGTTTCCGAACCGCCCGAGACCGCCGGGCTGGACTCGTTGCCGTCGGGTGCATTCTCGGTCGGGGTGATGACCGGCAGGAAGATCTCCACCCGTGTTCCCTCGCCAACCTGGCTCGAGACGCTGATGCCGCCGCGATGCTGCTTCACGATGCCGAACACGGTGGCAAGGCCCAGCCCGGTGCCCTTGCCTGCTTCCTTGGTGGTGAAGAAGGGTTCAAAGACATGGGGCAGGACGTCCGGCGGGATGCCGGCGCCCGAATCGGTCACGGTGAGCGCGACATAGCTGCCCGGCTCCACCGTGCGCAGGCGCGCGGCGGCCTGGGCATCGATTTCCCGCGGCGCGGTCGTGATCTGCAAGCGGCCTCCCGCGGGCATCGCATCGCGGGAGTTGATGACGAGGTTCATCACCACCTGGTCGAGCATGCCCGGGTCGGCTACGGTGCGCAGCGGGCTGGGGTGGAGGGCGATTTCGAGGTGAATGTCCTCGCCGATGAGCCGGCGCAGCATCTTGCCCAGATTGCCGACGACCTCGTTGAGGTCGACCGGCCGGCTCTGCAGCTCCTGACGCCGGCTGAACAGCAACAACTGGCGCGTGAGATTGGCCGCCCGCAGGGCCGCGGCGCGAATCTCCTGCAGGCATTCCTGCAGCTCCGTTGGGAGCGCCGGATCGGAATGCGCCAGCTCCACCTGCATGACGATCACCGAGAGGATATTGTTGAAATCGTGCGCCACGCCGCCCGCGAGTTGGCCCACCGCCTCCATCTTTTGCGACTGGCGGAGCTGGGCTTCCATCTGCCGGCGCGACGTGACATCCCGTGCGACGCCAACCATGCGCTCCACCTTGCCGCCGGCGCCCTGGACCGGGAAGGCCCGGTCGCGGACCCAGCTGACGGCGCCGTCCGGGCGGAGGATCCGATACTCCTCATCGTAACCCACGCCGGCTGCGCGCGCGGCCATCGTCCGGCTCACGCGTTCGCGGTCGTCCGCATGCACGCTGGCGAGCCACATGCCCGGGTCCTGGATGAGTTCGCTGCAGCGTCGCCCCCAGATGGATTCAAACGCCGGGCTGACGTACAGCACCTTGGGCTCCGGCGTGGTGGCCGCGACCCAGAAGGCGTCGGTGATTGTCTCCGCGAGTTGGCGGAACCGCTCTTCGCTCTCGCGCAGCTGCAGCTCCGATTCCTTGCGATCCGTGATGTCCTGCAGCGAACCCGAGACGCTCGCCGACTGCCCATTGGCACCGGCCAAGATGCGTCCGATGGCACGGACGTATTTTGTCCGCCCATCCGGCACGCCCACACGGAATTCGATATCGAACATCAGCCGGTCGTAGATTGCGCGGCGGAAGGCCCGATGGACGCGTTCGCGATCGTCCGGATGCACGCGGGCCAGGACCCGGTCGTAGGGCGCGCCGCGCGCGCTGGCGTCGAGTTCGAACGTGCGCACCACTTCTTCGGACCACTCCAGCTGCTGCGTCGCGAGGCTCATGTGCCACGTGCCAAGTCGCGAGAGATGCTGGGCGTCCTTGAGCTCGGCCTGGCTGGTGCGCAGCGCCGCCTCCGTCCTTTCCCGACTCTTGATTTCCTCGGCCAGGACGCGATTGGTCCGGCGCAGGCGGGCGCGCTCCAGCAGCACGCGGATCAGCAGAACCGCGGCGGTCGCGACAAGGGCGGCCAGCAGCACCACGAACCACGCCTGGCGCCAGACTGGCGGCTGCACCTTGAGCCGGAGCTTCGCCGGGGTTGGGTCGACGTTGAAGCTGCGGTCGCGCGCGCGGACTTCGAACAAATGCTCGCCGGCGCCGAGCGAGAACAGCGTGGTGCCACGGTCGGCCGTGTAGGCGGACCAGGGGCCGCCGTCCAGGCGGTAGGAGTACTCCAGCCGCGAATCGTCGCCGGTGGCCCACGGTGCGGTACCGTCCCACAGCACGGAGATGTGGCCGGGATACCCGATCACCTTCGGTCCCGGCCTGAGGACGGTATCCGGCGGCGTGCCGGTGGGCACGTGGCTGTACGCGCGAAAGGCCTCGGCTTGTGCGTGTGCGCCGGGCTTCACGCGGGGCCAGCCGCGCCGGAGCCACTCCGGCGGATAGTGATTGATCCAGATGCGATTCTCCCGCCCGGCCCGTAGGCTGCCTCCGGCGTCCGGCAGCGTCAGCGCTCCAGGCAACACTGACGTCCATGTCTGGCCGTCAAAGCGGCTGTAGCCGCGATCGGTCGCAGCCCAGATCGTGCCGTCCGCGGTCTGCGCAAAGTCGCGCACCGAGTTGGCCTCGAGGCTGCCCGAGCCTTGGTAGCGCCACCAGTTACGTCCGTCGTAACGGATGGCTCCGTAGCGGCGCGTGCCGAGCCACAGATCGCGCTCCTCGGACGTGAACAGGGTGTCGACGGAATCGATGCTCACGCCGACCGCCGGGCTGACGCGTTGCCAGCGCTTCCCATCGTACGCCGCCAGGATGGTCCTTCCCGCCCACACCCGGCCGTCAGGCGAACCCGCAATGCGGCTGAACTTGCCGATCGGCTGTGGCGATTGCGTCGCGGGCAGGAGCGTGCGCGCATCGTCGTCGGCTTCACCGGGAAAAACCCGGCCGGGCTGGTGGTGGTGGATCCAGCGCCCGTCGCGATACTCGAGAATCCCGGCCCGGTGCCGGGCGGGACCGTTGGTGTCCACCGCGGCGCCAAACCAGAGCGCGCCGTCGAATCCCTCCCAGATGGCCTGGCCATCGATGCCCCAGGAGAAGTTGGCGTGCACGGTCCGGGTCCAACGCCGGCCGTCGAAGCGCGCCGTGGCGGCTTCATTCTCATGGCTGCCGGCGACCCACACGTCGCCGGCACGGGTGACGATCAGGGCGACGGGCACGCTGATGCCGCCATCTTCGGCGCCGTAGCTGGTCCACGTGTCGCCGTCATGACACACGATTCGTCCACGCTGGTGGATGAACCACTCCCGGCCCGCGGAGTCTTCGCCCTGGAACATCAGCTCGTCGAGCGTACGCCAGCGATGGGTCGAGTAATCGATCCGGAGAATCTCCGTGTTTGGGCCGGCGATCCAGAGCGCGCCGTCGCGCGTTGCGCAAAGGATGTTGCGGGCGCGGGGAATGGGCACGGCCGGCCGCTCGTAGGTGCGCCATCGGCCCTCGCGAAAGGCACTCACGACATAGCGGGCGGAAAGCCAGACCGCGCCGTCGCGGGTTTGCAGCGGGTTCACGCACACCTCGGGCAGACCGAGGGTCGCAAGCGGCGTGGCCCGCCAGCGGGTGCCGTCGAACTGATTCAGATGCGCCGACCGGGTTTCGTACGTCACCCAGACCTCGCCATTCTTCAGTCCCAGAATATACGGGCGCAGACCGCGCACGAGGCCGTCTTTCTCGTTGTAGAGTTCCCAGACGGGTGGGCTGGTGGGCGTGGCGGCGGGGGTCAGCCGCAGCAGTTCGCCGCCGGAGGTGCCGAACCACAACCGGCCCATCGCGTCGCGGCAGGCCTCAAATAGGTCATGCCGGGCCAGCGCGGGCGGGTTTCCCGGGAGGATCGGTTCCTGCACCGCCGCGGGCCACTCCTGGATGGAGAACGCGGGCGCGGGGTTGAAGTGTGCCGCGCGCAGTTGCGCGGCGCGTTCCGCCGTCGTGTGCAGCGTGCAGGTGGTGCGCCGCAGTTCCACCGCGCCGTAGGAGGAGGCGGCCCACACCGTGCCGTCGGGAAGCGAAACCAGCCGGCGGACCTCGGTGTCGCGCTCGGCCGCCAGTTCATAGCGGCGCGACCAGGTTCCATCCCGGTACTCGCTGATGCCCCAGCGGCCGGCCGCGAAGATGCGGCCATCACCGGTGGTGTGAAGCGCGAGCACACCACCCGGCAACTGGGTCGAACCATCGTCCGCCTGCCACCGGACGCCGTCGAAGTGCCACAGCCCGTCGGCCGTGCCGAACCAGAGGGTGCCGTCCGCCGCCTCGGTCATGCAAAGCACGCCCATGCCGGCAAGCTGGGGAAAGACGCGCCAGCGCCAGGGCTCGGACAACGGGTCGACGGTGAGGGGTTGGTAGGGTTCCGCCGCGATGGCGGATGGGGTCAGAAGCACTCTCAGGAAGAGCGCCAAGATCCACATGAGGTTTCGCCATCTGGCTTTCACCCACATAGTTCGGCGCGAGAGCGCAGCCGGATGGCCAGTTGCCGTCAAATCAATCCACGGGATGGCGCCCGAGTATTACGAAAACTGTGACAGATGGGCGGAGAGGAAATTTCCGCGCGACGGCCGCGGCGCTATTCCGCGCGGGCCGCTGCATCCGAATCGAGATGCAGCTCCTGGCAGGCGCGCAGGTAGGCGGCGGCGGACCACGCCTGATACGCCTTGCCCATCGGCCGGCCGGTGACGCCGTGCACCCATTCGTTGAACTCCCATTCGCGGTTGCGCCCAAGCCGGTTGACCTCGGCGAGCTTCACCAGTTCGTGGCGGGCGAGGTCGTGGAGCCCGAGCCGGTGGATGAAGCGAACCCACAGGCCGCCGATGAACGGCCAGTGGCCGCCATTGTGATAATGGTGCGGGAGGTTCAGCAGGTTGACGGTGTAGTACGGCCGCCAGTCCGGGTCGCCGGACTGCACCGCGGGGTAGAGGTTGGCAACCGGGTAGGGATTGTTCACGCCGACGCCCCACATGAAGCGGAACGCGGTGCGCGCCCGGTCGACGTCGATCACGTTGGTCAGGAACGCGAGCAGGTTGCCGATCACGTCGCAGCGCCAGTTGAAGGCGAACGGCGTGATCTCCGCGATCAGGTACTGGGCGTCGCCGAGCGAGGCCTGCCGGTCGGCGAAAGTCGGGGCGCTCTTCGGATCGCGCGCGGTCGAGGGCCAGAACGACGCCTTGATCTTGCCGGCGATGTGCTGCGACCAGCGCAGGAACTCCGCGGCGCGGTCGAAATCCTGCTGGTATTCGAGGAGCCGGCCGTAGCAGACGTTGGCGCGATACCACAACACCTCGTCGTAAAGCACGTGATAGCTGCGCCCGAAGAGATCCGTCCAGTCGCCCGCCTCCGGCACCTCGATCAGCCCGTCGTTGTTGCTGTCCTGCGCGCTCAGCCACTCCATCGTCCGGCGGAGTGTCGGCGCGTATTCCGTGAGCAGCGCGAGGTCGCCCGTTTCGGTCACATAGTGGTACACGGCGAGGATCAGCCAGAGCCCGCTGTCGATGGAACAGATCCCGCCCACGCCGCTGTACTCCGGCGTGCCGTCATCGATCCGCACATTGGCGGGGACCTGGCCGTTCGGCGCCACCGTGTCCAGCAGCGTGCGCAGCGTCCGGCGCTGCGCGTCCCGCAGGTCGGGATCATCCATTTCAATCGTCTGCACGACGGTGAAGCAGCCGTCGCGCGCCCACACGCTGCGGTAGTTCGCGTCGGTGCCGGTGACGGTGTTGTCCGCCAGCGAACACGCGGAGAAGCCCAGCGGCGTGATGTTGCGGCGCAGCGTCGCGAGCGCCTGCTCGTAGCCGGTGGCGATCAGCGCGCGTTCCTCCTCATGCAGCGTGCGGAAGGTCTCCGGCGCGAAGAGCATGCCGCGCCAGGCGGCGTGATGGCGCTGGCCGGAGGGCAGGCCGCGGCCGACCGGCACCTGGGGAATGACGCCGAAATGCTTCAGCCCCTCGAGCACGCCGTCGGCCATGACGTTGCGGGACACGAAGGTCGGCAGCTTCACGACCGACTCGAACAACTCCGGCTGCGCATTCTCGACGACGATGCCGTGGACGCCCGGCAGGAGGAACATCGCGCTGTCGTTGCCGGTATCCCCGGCCACGAGGACGCTGGTCAGCGGCAGGTTGAGTCGCGCGCAGAGCCAGGCGAGGGCGTTGCCCTTGTTCGCGCGGCTGGGCAGCACGTCGAGGTCGCGCAGGCTCGAGTACACCACGTTGACCTGCAGGCCGGCAGACTCGAAACGCCGGCGCAGCTCGTCGATCTTGGCGCGGTCGGCGCGATGCAGGTACCAGCTCGATTTGTACGGGTGCAGAAACTCGGGCGGCTGGCGCTCGACGCCCGGCATGGCCGTCATGATCGCCTCGACCTTGGCGAGGTCCCAACCTTCGCCGAATTGCGCATTGAACGCCGGCTCTTCGTGGTGCGTTCGATGGTTGTACAGCTCGGTGCCGACGCCGCCGATGATGTAGTCGGGCTCGGGCAGCCGGCGCGACAACACGAGGGCGCGCGTGTCGGTGACGCTCCGGCCGGAGTTGTACACCAGCAGGGGCCGGGTCTCGCGCGGCAGCGCCTCCCAGGCCTGCTTGAAGCGCAGCGTCGACTCGGGGTTGCCGAGCAGCGTGCCGTCGAGGTCGGACGAGAACAGGCGGATGGAGGGCGCGGGTGCGGGAGTCATGGGAGCGCAGACCGGCCGGTCGGATACGGTGGATGGTTCGCCGGGCGGAGTGCGCGTCGACTGTGCTTGGCTGGGCATGATTCGCGAATCGAAAGCGGCGGGTAACGGCAAAAAGGCCGCACCTCACAGGAGGCGCGGCCGGGAACACCGGTTCAAATGCAAGGGGACGCCGGCTGACTCAGTCGCCATCGTTCCAGGGCTGGTCCCACTCGCTGTCGTCGAGCGTGACCGCCGCGGTCATGCGGTGTTCGACCGCGGCGACGAGCTGGTGCGCGATGCCGGTCCAGGTAAAGAGACTGCGCGCCTTGTGCGCACCCATGTGCGCGAGCCGGTTGCGCAGCCGCGGATGGCGGAAGACCTTCGCCATGGTGATGCCGAGATCCTCGCGGTCGAAAGGATCGGCGAACAGCGCATGCCGGCCGAACGAGAGCGCGCGATAAAGCCCGCCATGGACGGTCACCACCGTGGGCGTGCCCGCCGCCATCGCCTCGATCGCCGTCATGCCAAACGGCTCATAGCGGCTGCAGAGCACGAACAGGTCGGCGGCGCGGTAGTAGTCGGCAAGGTCGGCATCGGCCACGAAGGAACCAAACGTGATGCGCTCGGCGTAGCCCGTTTTCTCAGCGCGCTCCTTGAGCTCGGTCAGGAGTTTCTCCTCGTTGGCATTCAACTCCTGCCCGCCCACCGCCAGGTGGAGGACGGCGTCGGGTTGCCGCGCGGCGAGCACGGCAAAGCCGTCGATCAGAAGGTCGTAGCCCTTGTTGCGGGCGAGCCGACCCAGGGCGAGCACCACCTTGCCCTTGAAGCCAAGCCGGTCGCGGATTGCCAGGCGCGAGGCCTCGCTCACCGGGTAGAAGCGCGTGTCGTCGTAGCCGGGCGGCACCATGCGCACCTTTGCCGCCGGCACTTCGTAGTCGTTCACGATCAGGTCGAGCTGCGGCGGCGTGGTGGCGATGACAATGTCGCAGTCGGCGTACAGCTTTCGCTCCTCGCGAATCCGCCGGTCAAAATTGTACCGGCGCTCGAACTCCGCGGCGCAGTCCGGGAAGTCGGCCTCCATCTGCCGCTGCTTCCAGAGACCGAGCGAATGGGGGGTGTGAATGTGCGGCACCTGGAGCACGTTGGCCAGATGCTGGGCCGCCAGCCCGGCGTCCCAATAGTGACTGTTGATGAACTTGTAGTTGAGGCCGTGCCGCGCGATGAAGCGCAGCGCGTGCTCGTTCCACTCCGCGAGGTGCTCGCAGAGGTATTCCTTGGGCAGGAAGTCGCCGCCGCCGCAGGGCATGCGGACGATGCGCACGCGGTCGGACACCGGTTCGAGCTGCGGCTGGGAGGCAAACTGGCGCGTCCAGATGTCCACTTCGTAGCCGAGGCCGGCGAGCTTCTTGGCCAGTTCCAGAACATAGACCACCTGGCCGCCGGTATCGGCGGCGCCGAGGGGCGGAACGGCGGCGACGTACCCGTGGGTTGAAACCATCGCGATGCGGGGCAGCGGGCTGTGGGCGCGCAGCAGGTCGGCAGGCGGACGCGGCGCGGGCGTGGCGGTCAGGGAACGTTTGCGGAGTCGCACCAGCGAGGTGCGGATCGGAGTGGGAACGGAGTCATGAACCATCGCGGTGGACCTTATGGCGGGTGGGGAAGCGCGCCATGGTTCCCGGCTGACATTTTCGTCAGCGAAAGCGGTCTGCGATCCGCGGGCTTGCGCGGGGCGCGCCGTGCTGCCTTGTTGCCAGCGGGTTCGGGGCCAGACGGCCTCGGAGGCATCCGGAACAGTCGGGCCGCTGTTCCAGCAACACCTTGCGCCGCTCGCGCATGATGCCTCCAACCCCCGGTTCCGGGAGGATGCGGCATCGCCGGGCGTCGCCTTGCCGATC
Organism: Opitutus sp. ER46; assembly: GCF_003054705.1. Lineage (NCBI taxonomy): Bacteria > Pseudomonadati > Verrucomicrobiota > Opitutia > Opitutales > Opitutaceae > Opitutus > Opitutus sp. ER46. The sequence goes on along the minus strand of NZ_QAYX01000020.1, from coordinate 372,065 downwards.
ATGCCTTCGCTCGAAAATTCCTCCGACATCGCCTCCGCCCAGGAGATCTCCCACGCCACCTGCCGCTGGGTCGGCCACATGGCCGATGACGTCGGCGCGACCTACGGGACCACGCCGCTGGCGGTCCTGACGGCCACGCCCGACGAACTGGTGCTCAGTGGCACGCGCGGAACCTTCCGCTTGCCGCGCGCGCACGTGCGCAAGGTGGGCCGCGGCGGCTTTTATCCGTGGCTCTTCGCCGCCGTGCGCCTGCATCACGACCTCCCCGGACTGCCCGAAATCCTGCAGTTCAAGTCGCGCGCAGCGCGGCCCGCCGAAGTGCGCGCGGCGCTGGCGCGGCTCGGGTATCCGACGAGTTGATGCCGGCCTGCCCGTCGCCTCCGCTCCCCGGCGTCGTACAGATTCTTATGCTCACGAGCGTGCGGCGCCGAGGCCCGCGTCGGGCGTTGCAGCCGGGCCTCGGCGGCGGTCGCGCCGCGCGCGAGGCTAGAGCCGACGCTGCACGCCGGCGGGGCCGACCTCGAAGATCGCGAGCTCCTTCGTCGGCGGCACCGGGACCGCGCGGCCCTCGCACCGCAGTTCGCCGCTCACGGTCTCACCTGGCGTGATCGGCATCACGAGGACGAACATCGTGGCGCCGTCGCCACGAATGGCCGTGACGTACGCGCCGGGCAGCTGGGTGACGGGCGAGGGAAGGCCGAGCGCGGCGACCGACGTGATCAGCGCCGCCGCGTCGCCAATTGCGAAGGCCGGCTTGGCGGCGAGCTGGAGAGCGCGCCCGTCCACCGTGCGCTGCGGCACCGTGTCGATGAAATGAAGCGGGAAACCCGCGGCCTGGAGACGTTCGATCATGGCGAGGCAGCGCGCTGTCACGACGCTCGCTCCCGGCAGCAACACGGCCTGGTAAGCCTGGCCGCGGACGATCAGCCGACCGGCGCGGAACGTGGCGTCGGCGAAGAAATCCTCGGAGATCGCGTCCGCCTGGACGCCGGCGGCGGGCATCGCCCCGACGAGGCGGTTCACGCGGTTGATCAAGCCGTCGTTGGCGGGCTCGCGCCCGGTGGCGAACGTGGAGAGCGGATACACGACGGCGACCTCGGCGACGGGCAGTCGGTAGCCGGTGATCGCGTGGACGCGGCGGGTCTTCTCGATCCAGCCCGGCAGGAGAGGCCACGTGACGTGGTCCGGGAAGCCCGGGCCGAAGTTTCGGCCGCCGCCGATGGCGCCGGTGGAACCATACGAATGCTGCAGCCACTGGTTGGAGAACAGCGGCATCAGGTCGTTGAAGTAGGCGGGCACCTCGGGGCCGTAGTTGACGCCCCAGCGGTTGTAGAACGCCTGCTTGCTCCGCGAGAACCGCCCGAGGCTGGCCGCCTGCACGAGGTAGGAAACCTGCTCGAGCTTCCGCTCCAGGCTGCCGGTGAAGTAGCCCTCGAAGCCGCTGTCATCGGTGTAACCGGCGTCAACGCTGTCGACCCCGCGCCAATAGTCGGCGGAGCCGTGGTAGAGATTGTCGGGGAGGCTGTGCCAGTTGTGGTGGATGCCCATTCGCAGCGGGCCGAAGAGCTTCTCCCCGTGCCGCCACGCGCGCTGCTCCGCGCCGAAGACGTAGTCCATCACGAGCTGGAAATAGTCCTGTCGCACGCGCAGGTGCCGGTCGTTGTTGAGCGGTAGCAGCAGGGCGGCCAGGTTGGCGCGCAGGTCATAGCCGTACTTGGCCGCGAAATCCCGGTAGATCCGCTCGCTGATCACGTACTGGCCGAACTGCAGGTAGTAGCCGGGCTCGTCCCACCACAACCCGTCAAAGCGGATGCCCTCGGCATGATAGTGGTCCAGCAACCCGAGCATGAGCCGCTCGTGCTCCGGGGAGTCGAAGGCGAACATGTTCGTGCGGAATCGCGGAAACGCGACGACCCACCACTCGCCGGGCGGCAAGTCGAGGCGGCCGAACACTTCGACGTAGTTGAGCGCGCGGTTGATGAAGAAGCGGTGTTGCGCGGTGACGTCGCGCACCGAGGCGGCGCGGACGCGGCCGTCCTGCCGCTGGTACGCGAAGACCCGATCGACGCCGACCGGGTCGAACCACAGGCTGACCTCGGTGAGCATGTGGGTGTCGCGGCGCGCGGGATAGTTGTAGCGCAGCGAGAAGCGTCCCTGCGCATCGACGCGGGCCTCATTGAGGAGCGCGCGCTCCGGGTCCGCGCTGCCGGCCGGGGCAGTCTTCGCCATGAAATCGCGACCGGTGAGGAGGACCTCGGCGCCGTAGCCGGTTTGCGTGACGACATGGTGGGCGCCGAAGCGTGGATCGGGGCCCCAGATGAAGGCGATGCCCTCACGCCGGCAGGCCTCGCTCGCGACTTTCACTGCCGCGGTCATCTCCGGATCGAAAAGCTGGTACCGGGTCGCGCGCGGCATGACGAAAAGCCCGTCGAAGCCGGCGCCCTTCAGGTCGCGCAACTCGGCCAGCAGGACGTCGGGGTTCTCGATCTCCTTGTCCTGCCAGGTCCAGAACATCGTGGCGAACGGACCGCGGCGCGCGGCCGCGGTCGCCGTGTCTGATCCGGGGGCAGCGCCGCCCGGCGCAAGAGGGGACGTCGACGCCGCGGGACTGCGCAGCGGCAGCAGGGCGAGGATGGCCAGCAGGCCGGCGAGGCGGATGGTGGCGGCGGGGCGGGGCAGGGTAACGTAGAAGCGCATGGCGGCGGGCTGCGGACTATTGGGTGGGTGCCTGCGGCTTGAAGTGAATGGCGCTGTTCACGGCGCCCGGCTTGGCGGCCTCGATCTTCAGGGAGGGATTCTGCACCAATCGGATGATTTCTGCGCCGGCGTAGATCACGGGCCCGATAAACGTCGTGTTGGGGCCGGCGCCGCGGAAGAAGTAGTACGTGCTGTCGTTGGCGTAGGTGGTGCCTTCGCAGATGCCGTCGACGCGGCCGTCGGGCAGGACGCGGGTGGCGAGGCCGTTCCAGCCGGTCAGCGCGGCGGGTCCGTAGATCGGGCTCAACCAGCCTTCGTTTACTCCCCGGGCGATCGCATAAACGAACATCGCGCTCGCGGAAGTCTCGAGGTACGTCTCGCTGTGATCGAGGAGGTTGTGCCAAAGCCCGGATCCGTCCTGCAGCTCGACGAGATGGCGCAGGTGCTGGCGGTAATAGTGCAACACGCGGTCGCGGTTGGGGAAGTCCTTGGGCAACTCGGCGAGCAGTTCGGTCATCGCGAGCGCGGCCCAGCCGTTGGCGCGGCCCCAGTAGAAGCGGGGGTCGTAGCCGTCGGTGTTCTCGCTCCAGCCGTGGTCATAGAGTCCGTTTTGTGGATTGAACAGGCGGGCGGAGGCCTGCGTGACCTGGCGCACGGCGTCGTGCCAGTATCTCGTGTCACCGGTCATGCGGCCGCGCTGGGCGAGAAACGAGATGCCCATGTAGAAATCATCGGTCCAGAGCGACACCGCCTGCGGTCGTTCGCGGGCGAGGGTGCCGTCGGGCAGTCGGAACTGGCCGTGCGAGATGTAGGCGTCGACCACGCTGATCCACTCCGCGTAGCGCGGGTCGGGGTGCTTGAGGTGCGTGCGAATGAGGCCGGCGGTGATTGCGCCGCAGTGATCGAGCGCGGCCATCTTGACCATCTTCGAGAACTCATGCCGCTGACCGGTCTTCTCCTCCCGTGCCCGCAAGTACGGCATCCACGTGAACACGAAGTCGTAGAATCGATCCGGATACTCCAGATACCGGCGGTCGCCGGTGATTTCCTCCATTCGGTGCAGCGCGCTGATGATCACGCCATTGGGGTAATCCCAGCGGTTCATGGCGGCAAAGCGGCCGTCGATGACCGCGTTGGGGTTCAGGTTGCCGAGGTCGGGCCGGGTGATCTCCTCGCCGGTCGCCTGGTCGAAGACCCGAAAGCTGGACTGCCGCAGGACATAGCCGTTGATGCGGTCGACGACGGCGCGTACCTCCGCCGGCTTCGGTACCTCATACGGCACCACGTACTGCGGGACGGCGCCATCCGGTTGGTCGACGCGCTGGCGGTAATCGGTCTGCTCGGTGGCGAACGCGGCCCCGGCAAGGAGGGGCAGAAGCGCGAGCAACGGGAGACAACGGCTGGGGAGGAGCATGAGGAAGAATGTTGGGGGCGCGGAGGAGGCGCCACCGAGTCTGTTGGCGGGGAGCGGATGGGCGAGTGGAACGGAGAGCGCGTCGTCGACCAGGGGGGGCCGGCGGGGACGACGCGGGCAGAGCCAAATCTCATGGCGCCACGGACATCCGTGATGGAGTCGGACTGACCGTGAAGCGTGGCCGAGGGGGCGGCAAGGTGTCAGGGCCCCCGGCGCGGACGGTCCGAAACGGGTGCAGCAATTACTTAGCGGATAGCGAGCACACACGCGCCGATGTACCGGGGGTAATGTCCCCAGCCACACTGTCCTCCCATCCCACCGCCCAGCGTCCGCGTCGGTCCGTCAGCATTCGTCGACGGCTGCTCGTCTTCCCCCTGATCTTTCTCGTCGCGCTCGTGCTCTTGCAGGTCGTGACCTTGATGTTCCAAGGGCGGCTGGTTCAGGGGATCAGCGGCCACATCGGGGAGCAGATGATGCAGGGACACCGGGAGAAGCTAAAGTGGACGACCGAGGTGATGATCGCCTCGTTGGCGCCGCGGCTGGCGACGCTGAAGACCCGGGAGGAGCAGATCGCCGCGATCATCGCGGAGACCGATCCCATCCGGTTCTTTGGGGACAAGTCGGGCTACTTTTTCGCCTACGACCTGACCGGCACCCGGATCAACGTGCCGACGAACAAGAGCGGGAACGGCAAGAACTTCATAGACGCGACGGACCCGAACGGCGTGCGCTTCGTGGCGGGACTGGTCGAGGCGGGCCGGCAGGGAGGCGCGTTTGTCGAATACGTTTTCGACAAGCCGGGCGCGGGCGTGCAGCCGAAGCTCAGCTACGCGCAGCGGATTCCCGGCACTGACTTTGTGCTCGGCACCGGGATCTATATCGACGACGTCGCGGCGCAGCAGGCGCAGGTCGCGGCTTCGGTCGCCGCGCAACAGCGGCGTAATCTTGGCTATGTGGTCATCGCCCTGCTCGTGCTCACGGCCGTCGTCGTCGGCGCTTCGCTGGTGGTGAGCGGCTCGGTCAGCCGGGCGATCCGCCGGGCGATCGAGGAGTTGCGCAAGAGCTCGGACGAACTCTCCTCCGCTTCGGCCCATGTGTCACAGACCAGCCAGACGCTGGCGCAGAACTCCACGGAACAGGCGGCGGCGCTCGAGGAGACCAGCGCGGCGATTCACGAGATTCAGGGCGGCATGGACAGCAATGCGGAGCGGATCACGCAGATGAAGGAGTCCGGTGCCGCGGCGCGCGTGGCCGTCGAGGAAGGCGAGCGCGACATGGCGGCGGTCAACGACGCGATGCAGGCGATCAAAGCCTCGAGCGACGAGATCGCGAAGATCACCAAGACGATCGACGAGATTGCCTTTCAGACGAACCTGCTGGCGCTGAATGCGGCGGTGGAAGCCGCCCGCGCGGGCGAGGCGGGCGCGGGGTTCGCCGTCGTGGCCGAGGAGGTGCGGGCGCTGGCGCAACGCAGTGCCCAGGCAGCCAAGGACACGGCGGGCAAGATCGAGACGGCGATCGTGACCAGCGCGCGGGGCGTCGAGCTTAACCGCCGCGTGGCCACCGAGCTCAAGACGATCGCCGAGAAGACCCGCCACGTGGACCAACTGGCCGCCGAGGTGGCCGCCGCGTCGAAGGAGCAGGGCACGGCAATCTCCCAGGTGAGCGGGGCGGTGGAGCAGATGAACCAGACGACGCAGTCGAACGCGGCCGGCGCGGAAGAAAGCGCCAGTGCCGCCGAGGAGGTCAGCGGCCAGGCGCGGGCGCTCGAGGTGACGGTCGTTCAGCTGGCGACGCTCGTCGACGGCGAGAAGGCCGCGGTGGCCTCGCACCCGGAGAAGCCGCGGGCGCTGGCCCCGGTCGCGGGGGCGGCCAGGCTGGCGCGAGTGGCGGCGAAACCCGCCAAGCTGCCGCCGACCGAGCGGCGCCGCGCTCCGACCGATCCGAACGCGATCACGTTTCACTGAGCTGCCCAACGGGCCGGGTCCGTTACGCCGCCGGCGGCCGGTGATGCGCGGCTAGAGCTCGATCGTTTCGCCGATCGCGGGCAGGTGCGGCGTGATGCCGTGGCGCTGCGCGATCACGTCGCGGAGGACGTTCCGGGCGTCGGGTTCACCGTGGGTGAGGCAGACGCGCGGCTTCGAGGCCGCGAGGGCGTCGAACCAGGCCAGCAGATCGGCCTGGCCCGCGTGGGCGCTGAAGCCGCCGAGGGTGTGGACCTTGGCGCGGACCGCGATGGTTTCGCCGAAGATGGTGACCTTGGTGGCGCCGTCGACCAACTGGCGGCCGAGCGTGCCGTGACCCTGATAGCCCACGATGATCACGTGCGCCTGTGGGCTCCAGAGGTTGTGCCGCAGGTGATGCAGGATGCGACCGGCGGTGCACATGCCGGAGCCGGCGAGAATCATGCACGGGCCGGGCACGCCGTTGATGGCGCGGGACTCGGCCGGGGAGGCGGTCATGTGCAGCGTCTTCAGGTCGAGTCCGATCGGTCGGGCCTTGAGGAAGGCGACGGTCTCCTCGTCGTAGAGTTCGGGGTGGCGCTGGTAGATGGCGGAGGCCTCGATGGCCATCGGGCTGTCGAGAAAGACCGGGAACGGTTTCAGCTTCTTCTCGCGGAAGGCCCAGGCGAGCAGGCCGGTGAGGAGCTGCGCGCGGCCAACGGCGAAGGTCGGCACGAGAACCTTGCCGCCACTCTGGATCGCTTCGGTGATGATCTGGACGAACTCCTGCACCGTCTCGGCAAACGGCTGGTGGTCGCGGTTGCCGTAGGTCGACTCCATGAACACGGCGTCGGCGCTGGTGAACGGCTCAAACTCCTTGAGAATGGGCGCGCTCTTCGGGCCGAGGTCGCCGGAGAACACGATCGTGCGGCGCGCGCCCTTGCCGTCGTCGACGAGCAGTTGGATGCTCGCGGAGCCGAGCATGTGGCCGGCTTCGACGAAGCACGCCTGGACGCCCGGCGCGATGCTGACGGGCTCGCGGTAAGGCACGGGCCGGAGCTGGCTGATGATCTGCTCCGCATCGGCGCCGGAGAACATAGGCACGAACGGCGACTCGCCGGCGCGCTCGCGAATCCGGTTCTGGCGTTCGGCGTCCTGGGTCTGGATCCGGGCGGCGTCGCGCAGGATCAAGCCGGTCATGTCGACGCTCGCCGGCGTCGTGAACACCGGGCCCTTGTAGCCGGCCTTGGCGAGCAGCGGCAGCCGGCCGGTGTGGTCGAGGTGGGCGTGCGTGAGCAGCACCGCCGACAGCGAACCCACGTCGGGCAGCGCGCCATGATTGAGCGCGTCGGCCTGCGGCCCGCCTTGGAACTGGCCGCAGTCGATCAGTACGCGCGAGCGCAGGGTTTCGACGAGATAGCAGGAGCCTGTGACTTCGCCACCGGCAGCACCAAGAAGCGTGATTTTCATAGGAGCCCGCGCCGAACGCGGAATGCCGCGGAGTGTGCACCGCCCGCTTGGCGCGAAGCAACCCCGGATCGCCAGGGAATCTTTCTCGTTCTCTTTCTCGTTCTCGTTCTCTCAGAGCCGGCGCCGCCGTGCGCCGGGCCGGGACGATGCGACATCGACGAGAACGACGACGACGAGAACGACGACGACGAGAACGACGACGACGAGAACGAGAACGAGAACGAGAACGAGAACGAGAACGAGAACGAGGAGAGGACGGCTACGACATCGAGGAGCGGCCCTCAATCCCTCAATCCCTCAATCCCTCAATCCCTCAATCCCTCAATCCCTCAATCCCTCGAGAGTAAGAGTAAGAGAAAGAGGAGGAGTAAGAGGCGGGAGAACACCCTTGCTTGGTCAGATCCCAGAGTTCACCACTCTGGCTCCCGCTTTTTTTACCTTTTTTCCCCCCTCGCATTGGCCATGGCTTCAGATGCTTTCGCCCAAACGGATAATCAATGTGCGGCGCCGTCCGACGGACGCGCCGCGGCGCCGCGCGGAGCGGCCGCGGCCCCGCGGATGCGCAAGGTGCACTACGTGCTGAGCACGCACTGGGACCGCGAGTGGTATCAGACTTTCCAGGACTACCGCCGCCGGCTGGTCCGGCTGATGGACCGCGTGCTGGATGACCTGGAGTCGGGCGCGCTGCGCGGGCCGTTCACGACGGACGGCCAGGCGATTGTCATCGAGGATTACCTCGAGATCCGGCCCGAGCGGCGGACGCAGCTCGAGCGGCTGGCGCGGGCGGGCCGGTTTATGATCGGGCCCTGGTACGTGCTGCCCGACGAATGGCTGGTCTCGGGCGAGGCGCTCATTCGCAACCTCCGCCAGGGCCGGCGCGTGGCGCGGGCGGTGGGCGGGCGGACGTCGGACGCCGGCTTTGTCTGCGATCTGTTTGGCCATATCGGCCAGTTGCCGCAATTGCTACGGCAGTTTGGGATCAAGGGCGCGCTGGTGTGGCGCGGACTCGAGCCGCGGCGGCAGGCGTTGCTGCGCTGGCGCGGGGCGGACGGCACGGAGGTGCCGGCGTACCGCTTCGGGCGATGCGGCTACTGCGACTTCGCGAACGACGTCCGATACATGAGCGAGCCCCGGCGCCCGTTCACGCCGGCGCAGGCGTTGGCCGATCTGAAGGCCTTCCTGGCGAAGGAGGCGGCGCGCACGCCGGAGGGGCCGCTCCTGATCTTCGATGGCGCGGATCATCTCGAGTACGACGCGGAGCATTACGCGGTGCTCTTCAACCAGCCGGTGAGCGCCGAGTTCCCCTACGAGATCGTGCACAGCACGCTCGACGCCTACCTCGAGGAAGCCGCGCCGCTCGCGCAGGCGAGCACGGAGGTGGTGACCGGCGAACTCCGGCAGAACGCGATGCACCCGGCGGCGACCGACGCGCAGGGGATGATTCCGGGGACGCTTTCGAGCCGCGTGCGGCTGAAGCAGGCCAACGCGGAGTGTCAGACTCTGCTCTGCGCCTGGGCGGAGCCGTTCTCGGTGCTCGCGACGGTGCTGACGGGGTCGCCGGTGCCGCAGGGGTATCTTGACGCGGCCTGGCGCTGGCTGCTGCAGAACCACCCTCATGACTCCATCTGCGGCTGCAGCATCGACGAGGTGCATGAGGACATGAAGTACCGGTTCGCGCAGGCGCGGCAGATCGCGCAGGCGCAGACGACCGAGGCCCTGCAGGCGCTGGCGGCGTCGGTCGGCGGTACCCCGGGCGAGCGCGAGCTGCGCGTCCTCGTGGCCAATGCGGCGGCGCGTCCCGTCGCCGAGCCGGCAACTCTCGTGCTGCCGATCCCGGCCGAATGGGGAACCTTCCAGGAGTTCATGGGCTACGAGCCGAAGCCGGCGTTCCGGGTGTTCGACGCCCGTGGCGAGGAGTTACCGTACCAGCTGGTTGCGCTCGAGTCGGGCCGGGCGAAGTCGCGCCTGTTCCGGACCAAGTTCCCGGAGCCGTACCGGACGAATGACGCGACGATCGTGGTGCGGCTGACGGTCCCGGGGCTGGGCTACACGACGCTGACCGTGCGGGAGGGGCCGCAGATGCCGAAGGCTGGTCCGTTCGCGGCGGCGTTTCTGCCGACGCGGCACCCTGTCGCGCCGGGTCTCGCGACGAGCGAGCGCGCAATGGCCAACGCGTTTCTCGCGGTGCAGATCGAGAGCAACGGCTCGCTCACGGTAACCGATCGGCGCACCGGGCAGAGCTATTCGCGGCTGTTGACCTTCGAGGACATCGCCGACATCGGCGATGGCTGGTACCATGGCCCGGCCGTGAACGACCAGCGGGTCGTGTCGACCGGTGCGCACGCCGATGTGGCGCTCGTGCAAAACGGGCCGCTCGTGGCGCAGTTTCGTGTCCGGATGACAATGAACGTGCCGGCGGAGTTCGATCACGGGCGCCACGTGCGGGCGGAACGATGGGTGCCGCTGGTCGTGGACTCGCTGGTGACCTTGCGGGCCGACGTCGCTCGCGTCGAAGTTACCTCGCGGATCGACAACCAGGTGAAGGATCACCGGCTGCGCGTGCTCTTCCCGACAGGCGCGGCCGGCGCGCAGACCTATTTCGCCGATGGCGCTTTCGATGTCGTCGAACGGCGCGTCGGGCTACCGGCGGACAATCACCTCGCCCGCGAACTCGCGGTCGAAACGACGCCGCAGCAGTCGTGGACGGCGGTGGCGGCCGACGGGCGGGGACTGGCGGTTGTGGCCCCGGGATTGTTCGAGACCGCGGTGCTGGATACGCCCGAACGGCCGATCGCGTTGACGCTTTTCCGCGCCGTGCGGCGTACGTTCCTGACGGACGGGCAACCTGACGGGCAGATGCAGGGTCCCCTTGAATTCTCGTATTGGATCCTCCCGCAGGCCGGTTCGTTGGACGGCGCGGCTCTGGCGGAAGCGGGCCAGCGGCTCGCGGCTGGTTTGCGCACGACCACGCTGACCGCGCAGGATGTCCCGCTGCATCGTGCCCCGGCGACGATTGCGGTGGAGCGCTCGCTGCTGACCGTGCCGCCGGGGGTGGCGCTGTCGAGCGTGTGCCCCGTGGGCGACGACGTGGAGGTGCGCATCTACAACCCGGCATCCGCGCCGGTGATCGCGACGCTCGGCGTCGAGGGCGACGCCCTCCCGGCGACCCATGCGACCGCGTTGGTCGTGGATCTTGATGGCGCCCCGCTTGGCGCCCCGATGGCGACGGCCAATGGCGTCCCAGTGACGTTGAAGCCGAAGCAAATTCTGACGCTGCGATTCCGGCGGGAACCAGAAGCCGGAGGCCAGAAGCCGGAAGCCTGAGGACGGAGGCCAGAAGCCGGAAGCCTGAGGACGGAGGCCAGAAGCCGGAGGCCGGAAGCCGGAGATCAGAAGCCAGTGTCTGAGGCCGGATGAAATTGTCCGAGGTCTGAGACGAGAAATCGGAGCCGGAAGCGGGCATCCGGGAAGGCGGCTGGCCAGATATCCGGGCGCGGCTTCGGCGGGTCCTGCCAGATTCCGAATGCAGGTGTGCGGTGGCGAGCCGGCGCTAGCGGGCGCCGCCACCCTCGGGCTTGGCCGCAGGGGCTTGGACGTTTTGACGGAGAGGGTGGTCCTCGACGGCTTCGCCGTCATCCGCACCCTCGGCGTCGCCGCTGCTCTTCTCGACGCGCCCGCTGCGCTCAAGGCTGGCGAGGTCGATGTTCTTGAGCTGCTCCTTCAGCACTTTGCCCGACTTGAACTTCACGATCGCGCGCTGCGGGATGATCACGGTGTCGGTTGGCTTGTTCGGGTTGCGGCCGATGCGCTGCTTGCGGAGCTGCACCTCAAGGACCCCGAAATTGCGCAACTCGACGTTCCGGCCTTCCGAAAGCGCGTGCTGAATGATGTCCAGCGTCTGCTGTACCGTGTCGACAATCTGTTTCTGCGGGAAACCCGACTTGCGGTAGATTTCCAGCACGATCTCGCGTTTGGTTAAGTTTGTCATGGTCGTGTTGGGTGTCGGCGTCCGTGTGGCGGACGAACGTCCCCCCGGGTTGTTGTTTTCCGATTTGCTGCCACTGACTTCTAAAGGTGCGGCCCGTTGCTCGGGAGGTGTCCCATGCCGCTCTCGGATTCGCCCGGAAGGCGTGTAAAAGTCACCGGGCCGGGTCGACTTCCACCCCCCTTCACAGGCCACTTGGGCCTGGCTAGGAAAGGCGTGAATTACGCTCGATTGGGTGCGTGGACGTGCCGCGATGTTGACGGCGGAACACGGGGCGATGTCTCGTTCGTAAATTTCGCAATTCCTTAAGGTTGAAACCCCTGCGAATTTCGGTTGCATGGCGCCATGAGTACCGAGCCAAGCAATGGGCGGCTCGGGGTGTTCGCGGTCGGCGTGGGTGCCGTCGCTTCAACCCTGATGTCCGGCGTGGAATTGATCCGACGTGGTGTACGCCCCGCGGTTGGATCCTTTACCCAGATGGGATTTCTCGAACGGCCGGACGGCACTTCCGTGCGGGTGAGCGACGCCCTCCCGGTGGCTCGGCTGACGGATATTGTTTTCGGCGGTGTGGACCTGCTCGAGACCAATGCCGCCGATGCGGCCCGTACGGCGGCGGTGTTGAATCCCACAGACCTGGCCTTGGCGCAGGATTTCCTCGCGACGATCAAGGTCGGCCCGGGCGTGTTTGATCCGGCCTACATCGGCAACCTCAAGCCGAAGAATGTGCGCGCGGAGAAGACCAAGTTCGAACTCGCCCAGGCGATGGCGGGCGAGATCCGGCGATTTCTCGCGGACGGGAAATGCGCGCGTGGCGTCGTCCTGCTGACGCTTTCAACCGAGGCTTGGCGTAGCCAGACCGCGGTGCATGCCACGCCGGAGAGCTTCCTGGCCGGCCTCAAGCGCAGCGATCCCGCGATTTCTCCCGCGCAGATCTACGCCTGGGCGGCGCTCGAGGCGGGTTGCCCGGTCGTGAACTGCACGCCCAACCAGGTGCCCGAAGTCCCGGCGCTGCAGGCGATCGCCACTGCGCGCGGACTGCCGATCTGCGGCTCCGATCTCAAGAGCGGCCAGACGCTCATGAAAACCGTGGTGGCCACGGGCCTCGCGCAGCGCCTGCTTGGCATCCGCGGCTGGTACAGCACGAACATCCTCGGCAACCGCGATGGCCTCGTGCTGCATGCGCCGGACAACTTCCGCGCCAAGGAAATCACCAAGGGTGGGGTGCTGTCGGACATCTTCGACGCGCAGCGTTACCCGGAGCTGTACGGCGACCTGACGCACCAGGTGCACATCAACTATTTCCCGCCGAAGGGGGACAACAAGGAGGCATGGGACGCGATCCAGCTCTTCGGTTGGCTGGGCTATGAGATGGAGCTGAAGATCAACTTCGAGTGCCGCGACTCGATCCTGGCGGCGCCGCTCGTGCTCGACCTTGCGCTGTTCACCGATCTCGCCGCGCGCAAGAAGGCCTCCGGCGTCCAGTCCTGGCTGGCGTCGTACTTCAAGTCGCCGGCGGCGCGCCCGGGCGAGACGATCAGCAACCAGCTCCACATCGAACTCGCCACGCTCCACGATCAACTCCGCTCCTGGCTGTAGGTCGGGCGGCTCCTGTTGCCGTGGCACCGGCCCGCGGCGGCGCGATTCCTCTCTCCCTCTGGCATGCGTCATCGCCTCACTATGCTCTGGTGGCTTGCCGCCGGGCTCGCGTTCGCCGCGATTCCGGTCGATCGCGGCACGTTTGCGCTCACCTTGCCGGACGGCTGGCGCGAACGGAAGTAGAGCGGGAACGTTGCGCCGGCGCCCGGGAGCAAGGAGGTGCCGGCGCGCTTCTTTGCCTATTCACGGCATGGCTCGTTTTCGCTCCTGCAGGTGCCGAAGCGCGGCCGGATCAATGTGGCATGGATGGCCGAGACGTTGCTGAAGCGCGAGGGGGCACGCGGTGTCGCAGCTAACGCGTTCGCGGACCGCGAAGGCGTTGGCGCGTTGTTCTACAGCCACACGCCTGACGGCGTTCACTCGGTGACGCGCGTGTTTGTCTTTGAAGAGCGTGGGTACATCTGCGGCCTCATCGCCACGACGAGCGCAATGAGCGAGACGTCCGCGGCGAAGTGGATGACCGATCAGGAGCCTGCGCTCGCTGCGATTCTCGGCTCGCTCCGACTGAAGGAAGCGAAGGCTGAAAGCTGAAGGCGGAAGGCTGAAGACGGACGTCAGAGGCCAGAAGCCGGATGCCAGAAGTCAGACGTCGGATGTCGGAGCCCGATCTCTGATCCCTGACGTCTGACATCTGACGTCTGAGATCTGGTCGCGCTGCCGGGTGGCAAAAGTGAGGGCGCGGAGCCGCAGGAATGCGGAGGCGTGGGCGAAGACGGCGATCAGTGCGAGGACGGCGCTGATGATATGCAGGCTGGGCACGCCGAGTAGCGTGCCGGCGGCGGCGCAGGCGGAGCCGGCGACCAGCCAGACGATGCGTTCGGGGCGCTTCATCCAGCCGCGCGGGGGCGTGACTTGGAGCGCCTCGGCCTTCGCGGTCGAGTAGGTGACCATAAACCCGCCGAACAGGGCGGTGACAGCGACCAGTTGGTGGGCCCAGTGTCCACGCAGCCAGACGATCAGGCCGGCGATGAAGAAAAATTCGACGTAGCGGTCGAGGGCCGAGTCGAGCACCGCGCCCGCGGGTGAGGCGGCTCTGGTTCGCCGCGCCACGGCCCCGTCGACGCCGTCGCACAATCCGCTCAACGCGAGCGCCCACGCGGCGGTGCCGAGCCAGCCCAGTCCGGCGCAGATGCCGGCCGCGGCGCCGAGGACGAAGGACAGCCAGGTGATCGCGTTGGCGGTCAGGCCGGCGGCGACCGCGCCGCGCGCCAGGGCGTCGATCCAGACGTACCCGCGCTGCATCACGCGTTCGCGGAGGAAGAACGTGCCGCCTTCGCGCCGCACGCGCGCGTAGTCCGCCGGTGCACCGCGGGCGGCGGCGGCGAGCAGGAGCGCGGCGGCCGCGACGGGTAGGGCGGCTCCGCAAAGGGCATCGCACGAAGGCATGGAAGCGACGAAAAGTTGGCGCGGAGCATAGGCGGGCGGCAGAAGCGCCGTCGACATGTTTGCGAGCCGGCACTCGACAGCGCGGTTTCACTCCAAACAGACTGGGCGCATGGTGCTGCCCCAGCCGGTTTCAGGTCCAGAAGCGCGGCGGATGCCTTGCCGCCGCGCCCAGGCGGCAGGTGTCCGCCCGGCGGGCGCCGTGCCGGGCGGGGGCGGCGGGCACTGGTCGGCCGTGGCGACGGGCGTCGGAGGGCCGCGCGCGTGAGCGCGGCGAAGCGCTTCGGAGTGGGCGCGCTTGGCGCCGGCGTGTATCTCGGACTGCACGCGCTGTTGGGCGGCCTGCGCCTGGACAATCTCTGGCTCGCGCTCGCCGGGCTGGCCCTGTGGCTGGCGCCGGGCCGGCTGCGTCCGCTGGCCAGATTCTGCGTGCCGCTGCTGGTGATCGGGGTGGTGTATGACGCCCAACGCTACTGGGCCGAGGCGTTGCGCGGGGTGGTGCACGTGGCCGAGCCGCACGCGTGGGAGCTGGCGTGGTTTGGCCTGCCGGGCGCACACGGACCGGTGACGCTGGCGCATTGGTGGCAGAGCCACACGCATCCGGTCCTCGATGCGGTCGCGGGGGTGGCGTACCTCGGCTTCATCCCGGTGTTCCTCGGCCTGGCGGCGTGGTGGCGGTTCCGGCTGGGGCGCGTCGAGGCGCTGGAGGCGATGTGGGCGATGATGGTGCTGAACCTGGCGGCCTACACGACGTTCCTCCTCTATCCGGCGGCGCCGCCTTGGTACGTCGACCATTACGGCTTCGGTCCGGTGAACCTGGCCGCGGCGCCGGAAGCGGCGGGGGCGGCGCGGTTCGATGCGCTGTTCGGCGTGACCTGGTTCGCGGACTTCTACGGGCGCAACACCAACATCTTCGGCGCGATCCCCTCGCTGCACGTGGGGCAGAGTTTCCTGGGCGCCTGGTACGCGTGGCGTTTTCGCGCGCTCCGCGGGCCCGCGACGGCGTACTGGCTCGTGGTGACCTGGGCCTCGGCGTACCTGAACCACCATTACATTGTCGATGGCGTGGCCGGCGTGGCGTACGCGGTCCTCGTGGCGCTGGGGTTCGCGGTGGGCGGGGCGTGGTGGCGGCGGCGGGCGCGCGCCGCGGAGAAGAATGGCGTCTGAGGCGAGTGTCGTGGCGGCATGGAGACGTCGGCCTTGAACCTTGCCGGCCGCGGCGCGAACAACCAACGTCGGAGCGTGGATCCCGTTCCGACTTCGGGCCCGGCGGCCCCGGCCTATGCGTATCGCTGCCATGACCGTTCGCTGCTGGTCCCTTGGATCAGCCGCGGCCCGGCGGCCTGGCTGCACCGGCAGGTGCCGGCGGGGGTGTCGGCCAACGCCCTGACCGTGTTCGGTTCGGTGGTGATGTGGGTGACGGCGGCGGCGGCGTGGCTCACGCCCCCCGGCTGGCGCGAGACGCTCGCGCCGGTGTGGGTGGCCGGGATGTGGTTTTACTGCGTGCTGGATCACGTCGACGGGCAGCGGGCGCGGGCGAAAGGCACGAGTTGCGCGCTGGGGGAGTTTCTGGACCACGCGCTGGACGCCTGGAACGTCGGGCTCGTGATCGGCGTGACGGCGTTGATGGGCCCGGGGGGGCCGCACGCGACGGCGGCCGTGCTGGGGCTGCTGGCGGCCGCGAGTTTTGCGACGGTGGCTACGTGGCTCGAACAGCGGGAGCGGGGCGCAATCTATCTCGGACGCGTCGGTCCGGTCGAAGGCGTGGCGGTGGCCGGCATTTATCAGCTGGCGTGGGCCTGGCCGGCGGCGGCGAACTGGCTCTCGGATCCGGTGGGGCTCGCGGACATGAGCCGCTCGACCGCGTTGCTGGCGGTTGCCGCGGCGTTCACGTTGGGCGGCGCGCTGCTCGGGGGCGCACGGCTGGCGACGACCCGCGCACGGTGGCTCGAGCTCTGCCTCCTTCTGCTCGTGATCGCGTGGGCGGGCACGGAAGGCTGGCTCGACGCCTGGATCGCGGCGATCGCGATCACGTCGGCGATGGCCTCCTATTCCGGCCGCGTGATCGTGAGCCATCTGGCCCACGAATCGGTGCCCGCGGTGCATCGCGCGCCCCTGCTGTTCCTGCTGCTGATCGCGTTTGCGGAAGGGCAGGGGCTGGCGCCGCGCCACTGGGAGTTCGTGGCGCTCGCGTGGCTGGCGGTGGCGGCCGTCCGACCCTGGAACGGGCTGGGGCGACTCGCCGCTCCGGCGGCGCGCGGCATGCCGGCCGTCGAGCCGGCGGAGGCGCCGCCGGTGGCGTAGGGAGGGAGATTTGCTCAGGCCGGCCAGCGCCGGAGCACGAGGGACACGTTGCTGCCGCCGAAGCCGCTGCTGTTTTTGACGATCACGTTCGGTGCCCGCGCGATGGTTTCACGCGGGATATTGAGACCCTCGCAATCGGGATCGGGGTTCACGAGGTGGGCCTGCCCCGGGATGAAGCCTTCGGCCATGGCAACCGCGCAGAACGCGGTCTCCATCACGCCGGCCATCGACAGCGCGTGGCCGGTGAGGGCCTTGGTGCTGCTGATCGCCGGGGTCGCGCCGGCCTCGCTGAAAATCGTGCGGAGGGCGCGGGCCTCCGAGCGGTCGCCTGCGACCGTCGACGTCGCGTGGGCGTTGACGTAGTCGACCTCGGTCGGCGCGGTGCGCGCGGCGGCGAGCGCCCGCTTCATCGCCAGCGCCAGCCCACGGCCCTCGGGATCGGAGATCGCGATATTGTAGCCGTCGGCGGACTGGCCCCAGCCGGCGAGCTCCGCATAAATCCGCGCGCCGCGGGCCTGGGCCGCCTCGGCGGACTCGAGCACGAGGGCGGCGCCGCCGCCGCTGCCGACAAACCCGTCGCGCGCCGTGTCGAATGGCCGCGATGCCGTGGCGGGGTCGGGGTTGCGCGAAAGGGCGCGCACCGCGTGGAACGAGTAGGTGGAATCGGCGGTGATGTCCTCGCCCCCGACAACGATCACACGTTCCAGCCGGCCGAGCGCAATCTCGTCGTAGGCGTAGCCGAGCGCATGTGACGTGGACGCGCAGGCGGAGACAAAGCCGCAGACTGCGCCGCGCATGCCGTAGCGCGTGGAAAGATTGAAATTCAGGGTGCCGGCGATGGTTGCGACGACGCCGAGCGGCACGAGCCGGTCGCCCTTCGAGTCGTACATCGTGCCCAGATACTTGTGCTGGAGAAAGGGGGACCCGGCGGACGCCGTGAACAGGCCGGTGTCGTCGCGCGCGAGATCCTCGCGCACGAGTCCGGCGTCGGCGATCGCCTCGTCAGTGGCGCAGATGGCGTGGAGGCCGTGGGGCGGGAGCGTGCGCAGGACGTCGCGCGTGAAGGTGTAACGGGCCGGCCAGCGCCAGTCGGAGTAATGGTCGGATCGGGTGTCGAATTCCTTGATGGTACCCGCGACCTTCACCGGCAGGTCGGAACCGGAGATGAAATCGAACGGCTCGAGGCCGTGGCGCAGTTCCCGCAGGTGCCGGGTGACGGTCGCACGGTCGTTGCCGATGCTCGTGATGAACCCCAGGCCGGTTACAACGACGCGGCGGGGCGCAGAGGGCAGGCTCATGCCGAGGCGCGCGCTGGCAACTGGGTCTTCCGGCGCAGGAGCGCGCGCAATTCGTCGAGGGTCCGCACGCTCGCGAAGTCATCGGCCCGAAGGCGTACGCCGAAGATGGCTTCGAAGATGGACACCATCTCGACCATGGTCAGCGAATCCAGCCCGAGGTCGGCGACAAGACGGGTGGTGCCGGGCATCGCGGAAACCGGCTGGGCCGGCGGTTGCAGCAGGTGGTGCGTTATGATGCCAGCGAAGGCGCGCTCAAAGGAGTCGTCCCGTCGCGTCGCCTTGAACTCTGCGCAGGCGAGGATCGTCTCCTCGGGGTAGCCACGCATGATCTGGCGCACGGACGGGGTTGAGTCGGTAACTGAATTCGACACGCGGTTGACGGGTAGGGTGGGTTTTGGCGGGTTTCAAGTCGTTTACATCGCCGCGCGCCGTTCCGCATAAAAATGCGGAATACTGTGTTGTCCAGTGGCCAATGTTCTGGGGTTCGCCGGTCCGACCGCTGCTTTGCCCGCCGCGGCAACTTGGGGGCCGCCTCGTACATCCGGAGCCGGTCGCGGGCGAGTTGGAGCGAACGGGTGATGGCGGCGATGGCATCTTCATTCACCTTAATCATGCGGTCCCGGTGCTCGTTGGCCTGTCGGTCGGTCCGGCGCCGTGACCGGGCTTTGGGCTTGCGATGCCCCGATGGGCGGGGAAGAACGACGGCATTCGTGGCGACCCTGCTGGCGCCACTAAACTGCACTCAAGGATACACTCATGGCCCGTTTCACCCGCATTCAGGTTCTTAACACGATCTACGACATCAGCGTCGTCCCGGTTTTCTACCATCCGGACCTCGAGACGGCCAAGAATGTCGTCGGCGCGATCAGCCGCGGTGGCTGCAAGCTGGTCGAGTTCGTCAATCGTGGCGACCATGCCTGGGAAGTGTTCTCGGAACTCGAGCGCCATTTCGCGAAGGCTGATCCCTCGCTGATCCTCGGCGTCGGCTCCATCGTCGAGCCCTACACCGCCTCGCTCTATATCAACTGCGGCGCCAACTTCGTGGTCGGCCCCTCGCTGAATGCCGAAGTCGGCAAGCTCTGCAACCGTCGCATGATCGCCTATGCGCCCGGTTGCGGCAGCGCCTCCGAGGTGTCCGACGCCCAGGAGCTCGGGTGTGAGATCGTCAAGGTCTTCCCCGGCAAGGAAGTCGGTGGTCCCGGCTTCGTGAAGAACGTCATGGGGCCGATGCCCTGGACGCGCATCATGCCGACGGGTGGTGTCGAGCCGACCGAGGAGTCGCTCACCGCCTGGCTAAGCGCCGGCGTCGCCGCCATGGGCATGGGCAGCAACCTGATCACCAAGGAACTGCTCGCGGCGAAGGACTGGGCCGGGATCGAAACCAAGGTCCGCGAGACGATCACCCGTGTGAAGGCCATCAAGGCCAAGCTCGGTCGGTCGTGAACGGCGTGAAGCGGTAAGCTCCAGGCCGTACGCTTTCGGTGGTAGGCGGGACGTTCCCGCTTACCGCCTTTTTCATGCCCGGACACGGCGCCGGGCGAGGGCGTCCCCGCGGTGGGGGCTATGGATGATCGCTGCGCAGCGCATCCAACTGCGCCTTGGCCAGCGTGATCGCCGCGCGGAATCGGGCGAGTTGCGCCGCGGCTTCCTCGGATGGAACCGACGGCTTGATCTTCAGGTAGGCGCGCAGTTCGGCGTCGGGCCGCGCGGCTTGGTCCGCGCGCTCCTTGATCCACGCGTGGGCGGCGGAGCAGGCGGCGGGCAGGCCCGCGATCTCCGCCTCGGCAGTACCCGGGTTGAAGTCGAGCCGGCGTCCCGTCTGCATCGCCGCCGTCAAGACGTCGGGCGAATACAGGTGGGGATGGTCGCTCAGCAGGGCGTCGTAGGCGGCGCGCAGGCGCGTCATCCGCCCGGCAAAGCCCTCGAGTCGGGCCCGGCGCGCGGCCTGACCTGGTGCGCGGGCCACGCGTACCTCCACCGTGTCGGTCACGGCGAGCGGGGGCGTGCGCACGATGGTCGAAAGCGTGTTGCCCTCGAAGCGCCAGCCGGCGGCGGTGGCGGCGGCGGTGAATGCGAGCGGCTGGCCGTTGCAGGTCACCGCCACGGGCGGCCAGTCGGCCGGGAGCCGGAGTTCGTAGGCGCGTTTTGGCGGGAGCGCAGGTACCTGGCCCTCGACGGCCGCGACGCGCACGACCAGCTCGTCGCCCCGCTGCGCCGCCGTGATGGGGGTCCAGCGGCAGACGCCGTGCTGGTAGTCCTCGGCGTGGCCGTCGTCCTCATAGAGTCGATACGTGCTCTCCTGGCCGTCGCGGAGCGGGAAGACCGTCAGGATCAGCGGATCGACCGGCTTCTCGCCGGTGTGGCGCATGGGCGGTTGTTGCGGGATGATCGCGCCGGCGCGGGCGTAGACGGGAATCTCGCTGATGCCGAATGCGCGGGCCACCTGCGCGGGGCCGCGGAACTGGCGGCCGGTGGGCCACTCGAACCACTCGCCCTCCGGGAGCCAGACGGTGTGCGCGGCCAGGCCGGTGGCGGCGTCGACGGGCGCGGTGACCGGCGCCACGAGCAGCTGGTGGCCAAAGAGGTATTCGCCCTTGGCGGCGTAGGCTTCGTCGGCTTCGGGCCAGTCGTAATAGAGCGGCCGGAGGAATGCGACGCCCTCGTCGTAGGTCCGCCGCGCCTCGGTGTAGAGGTAGGGAATCAGCGAATACCGCAGGTGGAACGCCTGCCGCATCAAGCTGGAATAGGGTTCCGGATACGCCCAGATGCGGCGCTCGGAGTCGGCGTTCTTCGTGGTGTGCGTGCGCAGGATCGGGCTGAACACGCCGAACTGAATCCAGCGCAGGTAGAGCTCGGGATCGACCTTGCCGGGCATGTGCCCGCCGATGTCATGGCTCCAGTAGGCGTAGCCGACGTTGGCCGCGGTGGCGGTGAACCAGGGCTGATACGCGAGCGACTCCCAGACCGAGATGGTGTCGCCCGAAAAGCCGATCTGGAACCGGTGGTTGCCCAGACCGCCCCAGCGGTGGAAGAGCAGCGGGCGTTTCCCCTGCCGCTGCTGGTCGGTGAAGTGCACGTAGTTGAGCCACCAGGTCGGATTCACGCCGGCCAGCGCGGTGCGGTGCTCTTGCTGCCAGTCGAGCCACCAGAAATCGATGCCCTGCCGTTCCAGCGGGTGGTGCAGGAGGCTCATGTAGTTCCGGGCGAACTTCGGGTTCGTCAGGTCAAAGGGCACATACGCCTTGGTCGCGGGATCGATGCCCATGGCGCGGGCCATCTCCGCGTATGCGTCCTCCCACGGCTGGACACCGGACGCGGGGTGGAGGTTGAGCGTGAGCTTGAGCCCCTCCTCGCGCAGCTGACGCAGGAACCGCTCCGGTTCGGGAAAGAGCGCGCGGTTCCAGCTGTAGCCGCTCCAGCCGAGGCGATGGCCGGAGGCGTCCTTCTCGCCGGCCCGGTCCGGGAAGGTGAGGTGCCAGTCCATGTCGATCACGAACACGTCGAGGGGCACGTCGTTGGCGCGGAAGCCGCGGGCGAGCTCGAGGAGTTCCTGGTCGCTGTACGCCCAATACCGCGACCACCACGCGCCAAAGGCGAAGCGCGGCGGCAGCGGGATCTTGCCCGCCACCCGGGTGAAGTCGGCGAGCGCGGCGCGGTAATCGTGTCCGTGGCCGAAGAAGTACCAGTCCTGCCGGTCGCCCTCGGGCCGCGGCTGCACCCACGGCCATGGGCTTTTCTCGCCGGCCTTGAAGCTGAAGTCGGCTGAGTCAAATAGCGGGCGGGTCGAGTCGTCGACGAGGACCCAACCGTCGCGGGAGATCACGCCTTCACCAATCGGCTCCTTGGTTTTGCCGCCGCGCGCGCCGTCGAGCGTCCGGGTGGTGCCGAGCAGGTTGCCGGTGGCGGGCTGGCCGGGCTGCCAGGTGGCTTCGCGCTGGGCGACGCGGAAGGTGATTGTGAGGTTGTCCGCCGCGAACCGGCCGTCACTGCCGGCCGCCGGCGCGTAGCGCAGGGTCAACGCGTCGGTGCGCAGCACCGTGGCGTCGCCGTCGCGGGTGACGGTGAACTTCGGCACCGGGAGCCGCCGCTGGATGAACGCGAGCGAAGCGCGGTCCTCGAAGGCGCGCGTGGGCGACCACTCGAGCCGGATCAGCTGGGGCGTGAGGACGGTAAACCGCGCGTTGCCGGTCGCGACGATCGCCGCGGGGTCGGCGGCGGCGAGATCGGTGCTGGCAGCGGCCGCGGGGGTGCCGAGACAGACGCTGGCTCCGAGCATGCACAGCAGGGCGGCGGTGCTCAGGCGCAACGACCGAAGCGACGGGCGGGAGGCGAGTGACATCATGGGGGTGAAGGTTACGCCCCAGCGAAACCTCCGGCCTCGCCGCCTGCCATCCGAATAAATCTATCATCGTTGCGGGGCGGCAGGGCTCGCAGGGGGGGGCGCCGTCTCCGGCAATACGCGCAGTTCGCCCACCTGGACGTCGCCGCGACGAAGCGTGGGCTGAATATGCACCGGGTCGGGGGTGTCGCGGCCAAACAGCGCGGCGCCGGCGCGGGTGAGCTCCGGCAGCACGAGCGCAAAGTTGTTGCCAGCGGCGCGGACGTTCATGTGCGTCGTCCACACGAGGGCGCGGCGCTTTTCCTTCTGCAAGACCCGGTAGTCGTACGCCATGACGACCAGAAAGTAGCGTTCCTCCCCGAGCTCATGGCGCATCGTCTTCTCTTCTTCGCTGGGCAGGATGCGCCCCGAGCGTGCTCGGAGGCTGCGTTTGTAGCCGAGCAACTCGGCGTTCTCGTCGAGGTAGCGTTGGGCGAGGGACGCATCGCCGGCCATGCCGCTGAAGAGTTCGTTCATGGCGCCGGGATCGGCGATGCCGCCATTCTCCGCGGCGGCGGACGCGTAAGCCGAGAACGCACTGTTGAGCTTCTCGATCGTCAGCTCACGGTTCGGGTCTTCGTAGGTCTGAGTCGTTCCCCAATGTACGATGAGCAGCAGGTCCGCTCGCGCGGGATCCTTCGCCGGGAAGTAGCGTTGCTGCGCGAGTGCGGGGCCGAGCGAGGTGATGATCGCCCGAAATTTGGTGGCCTCGGCCGCGCGGTCCCGGGTTTGGCCGGAAAAATAGCGGCCGGGGGAAACGACATAGGTCTCGGCCAGAACCGCGCCTCGGCTGTCGCGCGGCCTTTGGTATTGCGGGATTGCGCCTGCGCTCACCACGACGAAGTCGGCAGCCGGAGCCGACGTGGCCGCCAGGAACGCGAGCGCGAGCGGCAGCCACCAGCCGCGCGCGCGGGACGCGCGGGAGACACGTGGACCGTAAAAGCGGGAGCCGAAGGGCAGGGTGGGGTGCATGTGACAGGACGGGGGAAATGAGGTCGGCGCGGGCGCGAGGCAATCTTGCGGCTCCCGCTGGGAGCGGACTGACGCGGCGCGGGCTGTTTGGTTGCTGTTCGTCTCCTGCTGGAAACGCCGCGCCCGTTTCGACCGTCGGCACGCTTGCCCCGGCGCGCGCCGCCGGTATGCGTTACGGAACTCCATGCGCCTGCGGATACTCCAGCTGATGGGACTTCTCGCTCTCGGGTTCGCCTCCGTCGCCGCTGCGGCGGAAAACGCGGCACCCGCCCAGGGCTCGCCGGCTCCGGCTCCTGCCCCGACTACGGTTGCGGCGCCCGCGTCCCCCGCCCAGCCCGCGGTCCCCGCGCGGATCGAGCGCGTTCACGTCATCCCCATCCAGGGAGAAATCGGCTCGTCGGTGCTGTACGTGGTGCGGCGCGGCATCAAGGAAGCGATGGCCGCCGACGCCGATCTCATTGTTTTCGACATGAAGACTCCCGGCGGTGCGCTGGGGCCGACGCTCGAAATCATGGAGGCGATCGCCCGGTTCCCGCGGCCGACCATCACCTATGTGAACTCCGAGGCGATGTCGGCCGGTGCCTTCATCGCGGCGAGCACGCAGGAAATCTGGTTCGCGCCCCAAGGCATCATTGGCGCCGCGGCGCCGGTGGCGGCCGGCGGGCAGGACGTCGAGGCGACGATGAAGCTCAAGGTGGTCAGCTACCTCAAGGCCCGCATCCGAGCGGAAAGCCAGGACAAGGGCTACCGGGGCGAAGTGATTTCCGCGATGATCGACGCCGACCGTGAGTTCAAGATCGGCGACAAGGTGATCAAGGAGAAGGGCGAGCTGCTTTCGCTCACCGCCGTCGAAGCGGCCCGGACTTACGGCACGCCGCCGCAGCCGCTCCTGTCGGCTGGCACGGCCGGCAGCTTGGCCGATTTGATCGCGCAACGCAGCGGTGGCACGCATCCGAAGGTGACAACGCTGGAAATGACGTGGTCGGAGACCCTCGCCTCGTGGCTCAACTCCATTGCGCCGGTCCTCCTCGGCATTGGGATGCTGGCGCTGTTCATTGAGTTCAAGACGCCTGGCTTCGGCGTGTTCGGGATCGTCGGCATCGTGCTGCTCGCGATCGTGTTTCTCAGCAGCTACATCGCGGGGCTGTCCGGCCATGAGCCGATCCTTTTCTTTGTGCTCGGCGTGGCGCTGCTGGCCGTCGAGATCTTCTTCTTCCCTGGGACCGTCGTCATGGGTGTGGCTGGCCTGCTGCTGATCTTTGGCTCGCTCGTGTGGGCCATGGCGGACCTCTGGCCCAACGAGCCCCTCACGGTTGCCTGGTCGGGTGACGCCTTCGTCCAGCCGCTGCTTAACCTCCTCTTTGGCCTGCTGATCGCTGGCGGCGTGGGCGTGCTGCTTATCCGCTTCCTGCCGCGCGGCTGGGTCTGGGACCGCCTGGTTCTGAACACCGCGGTTGCCGCACAGGCACAGGTCTCCGGCGGTGCGAGCGCCACCACGACGCGGCCCGACGAACTCATCGGCGCACGCGGCGTGGCCGCGACCGCCTTGCGCCCCAGCGGCCAGATCGACATCGATGGCCGGCGCTACGAGGCGCGCGTGGAGATGGGCACGGTGCCCGCCGGCGCCTCGGTGGTGGTTGTGCGCCGCACCGACTTCGAGCTCATCGTCGAGGAGACCCACTCATGAACGCCGTCGTCCTGCTCTTCCTCGTCGGGATCATTCTCCTCGTCTTCGAGGTGTTCACCCCCGGCGGCATCCTCGGCATCCTGGGCGGCATCGCCATGGTTGCCGGTTGCGTCATCGCTTTTCAGCAGTTCGGCGCCACGACCGGCGCGGTCGCGACCGGCATCGCCGTTCTCGTGCTCGGCATCATGCTTTGGGCCGAGCTCGTGCTGCTCCCGAAGACGCGGCTGGGGCGCAAGCTCTTCCAGGACGAGGCCATTTCCGCCCGCAGCCAGCCTGAGGTCGCCAATGCCGTGGCCATTGTTGGCCAGCAGGGCGAGGCGGCCACCGCCCTCGCGCCCAGTGGCTATGTCGTGATCGCCGGCCGTCGCTACGAGGCGTGGTCCCAGACCGGGTTCCTGCCCAAGGGGGCCGCGGTGCGCGTCATCGGCCTCGATAATTTCCGCCTCATCGTCACCAAAACCTGAACCATCATGAGTGAACTGCTCTCCTCTCCCCTGTTCTGGGGCATCCTGATCGGCGTCCCCGCGCTGATCGTCGTCATCGTGTTCCTTTCCTTCTTCAGCGTGTGGCTGCGCGCGCTGCTGGCGGGGGCGCCGGTGAGCCCGCTGAACCTGGTCGCGATGCGGCTGCGGCAGGTGCCGTATGGTATCATGGTCGACGCCCGCATTCGCGCCACGAAGGCCGGCATCAAACTCTCGATCGACGAGATCGAGGCCCAGTACCTCGCGGGCGGCAACGTCATCAACTGCGTGCACGCGTTGATCGCTGCCCAGAAGGCCGGCATCGCCCTCGACTGGCAGCGCGCGTGCGCCATCGACCTCGCGACCAAGGGCTCCGGCAAATCCGTCGAGGAGGCCGTCCGCACTTCCGTCGATCCCAAAGTCATTGATTGCCCCAACCCGGAGAGCGGCCGCACCACCATCGATGGCGTCGCCAAGGACGGCATCCAGGTGAAGGTGAAGGCCCGCGTGACGGTCCGCACCCACCTCGACCGCTTCGTCGGTGGCGCCAAGGAGGAAACCATCATTGCCCGCGTCGGCGAGGGCATCGTCTCCACCATCGGCGGCGCCGAGAGCTACAAGAGCGTGCTCGAGTCTCCCGACAGCATTTCCAAGACCGTGCTGGCGCGCGGCCTCGATGTGGGCACCGCCTTCGAGATCCTCTCCATCGACATTGCCGACGTGGACGTCGGCGAAAACGTCGGCGCCAAGCTGCAGGAGGCGCAGGCCGAGGCCAACAAGAGCATCGCCCAGGCGCAGGCCGAAATCCGCCGCGCCGCCGCCGTCGCCGTGGAGCAGGAAATGAAGGCGCGCGTGCAGGAAATGCAGGCCAAGGTCGTCGAGGCGCAGGCCCAGGTGCCGCTCGCGATGGCCGAAGCGTTCCGCAGCGGCCGGCTCGGCGTCATGGACTATTACCGCATGGAGAACGTGCAGTCCGATACCTCGATGCGGTCCGCGATCGCCAATCCCGAGGGCAAGAAGTGAGCGAATTCCCTGCCATCGCCAGCCTCCCGCTGGCTGCGGCTGACATCGGCGCGCTGATGCCGCTGATCGTGGTGGTGTTTTTCATCATCTCGATCGTGCGCGCCATCCGCCAGGCCCAGCGCGCCCGCCAGGAACACGAGGCTCGCCGAGACGAATCCGAAGCCGACCGCCGCGCGCAGGAGATACGTGAACGTCTGCGCCGGCTGTCCGCGGAACGCCGGGGGGAGACGGCGCCTCCGCCGCTGGTGCGCGAGGGACCTCCCGTCGTGGCGTCGGCCCCGGCGGCCGCGCCCGCGGCGCCCCAGCCGCGCGTGCCGCCGCTCGATCCGTTTGGTGGCGGTGCCCTGGGCAAGCGCATCGGCCGGGTTTTGACCGAACTTGAGCGCACGCTCAACGAGCGCGGCGAGGAACCGCAACCGGCCCCCGTCATCCCGGAGTGGCGCCGCCTCGAACTGGAGCGCGAACGGCTGGAAGCCGAGCGCGCCGCCGCCGAACGTCGATTGGCCGCCGCCCGCGAGCAGACCGGCGGAGAGGGGCCATCGGGCCCCGTCGTGCGCCACGAGGATCGCTTCGTGATTCAGGCCAAGCGTGAGGCCGAGGGTCGGCGCGCCGCGCGCGGCCGGCTCCTCGAGGATCTCGCCAGCCCCGACGCCCTCCGCCGCGCGATCGTGCTCCGTGAGGTGCTCGGCCCGCCGGTATCGCTTCGTCGCTGAGCCGTCGCCGGTCGCGCCCGCCGCGGCGGCGCGCACCGGTCGTGCACCGGCCTGAACCCAGCCGCCCCGCACTGCGAACGGTGAGGCAAACTCGACGCGTTCGCTTCGCCTCCGGGCCGCCTCGTTCGCGCCACGCCAAAAGACGCGTGGCCGCGGGCAACTTTTGCGCCGAAAAGCGCGTCGCCCCGGCGTACCCGCGTCGCCAACCTGGGCTCCCAGCCAACCGCTCCTCCACGGCATGAAGAACATCCCCGTCCTGCACGTTTGTGAGAACAGCCTGGCCGCCGCGCACGAAAAGGCGCTGACGGCGCTTTACCAGAACGGCGTCCGGTTCCGGACCCAGTACGACAAGCCCGGTGATCCGCTCAGCCTCGACTGCACGATGAACATCACCGTGCTCGATCCGCTGGCCGAGCCGATGATCCATAAGGCGTTTCCCGGCGGCATCGAGGACCTGCGCGAGTACGTGATGGAGCTCTGTGGCGCCAAGGACCACTGGGTGAAAAACATGAACGACCCGGCGGACACGCGCTGGGAATACACCTATCATGGCCGGCTCGCCGGCTACGGCGCTTGGCAGGAGAAGCGCGACGGCCAGTCGGTGCGCGCCGGCGGTTTCGACATCAACCAGATCGAGCACGTCATCGCGAAGCTCGTGAAACAGCCTTTCACCCGCCAGGCGCAGATGATCACCTGGATGCCGAACATCGATCTCGACTGCTTCGATCCGCCGTGCCTGCAGTCGCTCTGGTACCGGCTGATGGAGGACGACGAGCAGCCGGGTACCTCCTGGCTCAACTGCAACGTGCGCTTCCGCAGCAACGACGCCTGGGGCGCGAGCTTCATGAACATGTTCGGCTTCACGCTGTTCAACCGCGACGTCATCGCCGCCGCGATCGCGCAGCGCACCGGCCGCACCATCAAGCTCGGCCGGCTCAACTGGCAGGCCGACTCCTATCACATTTACGGCAAGGACATCGCTGAGGCGAAGACGCGCCTCTTCGACCGCCTGGCCGCCGGTGGCTCCCTGGCCGACCGCGCCTTCGAATTTTCCGACGAGGCCATTCAGGAAATGTACCACGAGGCCGAGGCGGCGGTCCGCGCCAAGATCGCGGCCTACGACGCGACGCACTGACGCCCGGGCCTGCTCCGGAAAGTCCGCCTCGGCCCATCCGCCATGCGTGGTGGGATGATGCCCGATTGCCCATTCCGCGACGCCGCCCATGGCGGCGTCGCCCGCGCTGGGCTAGCGTCCGGCGCAATCGAGTGAGGGCCGGCGTGCGGGCGGGAAATGTCCTGCCGCGCGCCGGTTTCTTCCCCGCGGGCCCACTGCGCGCGGGACAACCACCACACGGAGGAAACAACATGCGCCTGGCAGCGGAAAACGAGATGCAGCACATCGGTGAGACCCACGGGGCCGCCGATCACGACCACGACATGATCCATGAGCTCAGCAAACGCCTCGATGCGCTGTGGCGCATGGACCAGTACATCGCCAACGCCGACGGCGACATCAACCTCCAGAACTTCTGGCGCGACGTGAAGCACCAGGAACAGGCGAACGTGGACCGCCTGAAACAACTGGTGAAGGAACACTGTGCCAAGGACTGCTTCTGAGGCCGGCCTTGCGCGCCCCCACCGCCGGGTTCCGCCCCAGCCGCGTCGGCTATTGGGCTGCGGCGGACCCGCCAGGTGGGTTTACCAGCCGGTCGACCCGCGCCAGAAGGAGCATCGACGCCAGCATCGTGCCCGTCACGATGTATCCGAGAACCGGATAATGATCGAGATGGCCATCGGCGTGCTGGACGACGACGGCGCCGGCCGCCAGCGAGGCAATGCCGCCGGCGATCTGCTGCAGGGAGGCGTTGATGGCCATGTAGGCGCCGCGGTCTGCCGGTTCGGGCATCGCGGAGTTCAGGGCCCCGGCGGAGATCATGCGCGCGGAGATCGCCGCGAAGAGTACCACGTTGATGACGATGATCTCCCAGATCGGCGTGGGCCCGAGACGCGTGTAGAAGAGCGTGATCGCCGCCGCGGCCACCGTCGCGTAGCAGAAGGTGCGGTATTTGCCGAAGCGATCGCTGATCCGGCCCATCAAGGGGCCAGTCCCGAGCGAGCTTACGCCCGTGATCATGTAGATCACCGGGAGCGCCGTGAGTGCGATCCCGAGGTTGTTTACCGTGAACGCGCTCCCGAAGGGCATGAGCATGAACCCTCCCGTGGTGAGCAGCGTCGTGGCGGCGAATCCGGCCTGATAACGGCGGCGCGTGGCAGTGTGCCACAGGTGCAAAAGCGGCGACTTGCCGGAGGCGTGGGCGAGGTGGGCGTCCACCGGGCGCATCCGGAGCAGAATGACGACGCCCACGACCAGCGCCACGCCGGCGATCAGGAGAAATGGGGCATGCCAGCCGAGATGGGTGGCCAGGAAGATTCCGAGCGGAATGCCCAGCACCTGGCTCGCGGCGAATGACGACTGGACATAGCCCATCACCCGGCCGCGCACATGCAGCGGAAACAGGTCGGTCAGGATGGCAAAGCTGATGGCCCCGATCACGCCGCCAAAAAGACCGGTCACGATCCGTCCCGCGAGCAGCACGGCGTAGTTCGGCGCCACGCCGCAGACCAAGGTGCCGAGCACGAATCCGGTGTAGAAGAACAGGAGCAGGCGTTTGCGATCGAACCGGTCGGCGAATCCGGCGGCCAGGAAACCCGAAAGCCCGGCGGCGATGGCGTAGGCCGACACTGCCAAGCCAAACTGCGATGTCGTGATGTGCAGCGCCTCCAGGAGAATGGCCCCCAGCGGCGACAGGATCATGAAGTCCAGGATGATCGTGAACTGCAGGAACGAGATTATCGCCACCGCGAAGACTTGCTCGCGGCTGAAGACATACGCTTTGGCCGAGGTGGATTGTGACATGGACGTCGCGCCGGGAGGCGGCAGTCGCCTCCTGCAAGCGAGCGGCGCACACTGAGTGCCGCGGCTCCCGCGGCAACCCCAATCTGCACGGGCTGGTTTCCGCCTCCGGCGCGCGACGCTACCTCACTGCACGCACTCGAGCTGCAGCCGCCAGCCATCGAGGTGCTGCTGGTACTTGGGCAGCGGAGCAACCTTGACCATCACTTCGTTGTCGCCGGCGCGCAGCGATACGGGGACGAGGGTGGGCTGCTCCGACAGCTTGTGCGGTCCGGGAATTGTCAGCACGGGCTGGTCGTTCAGCCACACGGCGCCACAGTCCTTCACGTGCACCGCGAGCGTGGCAGGACCCGCCTGTTTGGCGTGGATCGTGGCGCGGACGTACACGAGCCCGCGCGTCTGGCCGAGCAGTTGCGCGAGATCGATCCGGCCGTTGGTCACGTTGTCCACCGCGCGCCACGCCATGGCTCCGCCGAGTTCCGGCGCCTCGGGATGCGAGAGCGCGAGCCGCCACCGCTCCGCGGCCATCGCGGGGGACTTGGCAAGCTCCTCGGGGATGCCGGGCGCGGCATAGATCGGCGAGACCTGCCAGTCCTTGAAGGGCAGGCGGTAGCGCTCCACCGCCTCAGGGAAGCAGGTGACGCGCAGGCGCGTGCTGCCAAGCGGCACGAGCGTGATCGTCTCCGTCTCCGGCGCCAGGTCGCAGGCGACCGGGATCGCCGAGGTGAATCGACCTTCATCCAGCGTCCAGTTCCGGACGCGCCGCGCCGGCACCTGCAGGGTGATCGGGCTCGCGCCCGGATCGAAGGGGTAGCCCGGCTTGGCCTCCGCATTCTCCACCACCTTCACGCGTTCCCGGAAATTGGCCTCGGTGATGTCGAGCGCGTAGGCCCAGGGCCCAGCCGGCGTGAGGTCGAGTGCCGGAAAGTCCGGGTACTTCGTATCTTCCGACCGCACCACGCGTTCCTCGGAAATCGCATAGCTGAAGACCAGCGGGCCGCGCTCCAAGCTGAGCTCATGACCGCGCCGATGGAGCTTGAGCGGCATCGGGAAGCGGAGGCGCAGCGTGTCGCCAGTCCGGACCGTGAGCGGCAGGCGAACGAAGGTTGCCCGCACCAGCGGCACCGTGACGGGCTGGCCGTTGAAGGTCGCCTCCGGTGCCTCGCACCAGCCGGGAATGCGGACCGCGAGGGGCAGGTCGACCGCCTTGTCCGCTTGGAACGTGAACACGACCGTGTCGCCGAACGGGTACTTCGTCTCCTCCGTGATCCGCACCGTGCGGTCGCCGACGCCAAAATCGATCTGCGACGGCGCATAGAAGGCGGCGGCCAGGCCCGCGCCATCCCGCAGCCATTGCCGGCCGGCAAAGTTGGGGAGGAGGCGATGGACGTTGCCCGCGCAGCATTCGGTTTCGTGCCGCGGCTGGTACGAGTTCCAGGTACCACCGTGCTTGTACTCGTTGTGGTCATAACCGCGGCCGGCGGTGAACTGGTTCGGACTGGAGAAATACTGGAGCGCCCGGAAGTCCTTGGAAAACGATCCGAATCCGGCGTTGAAGACCGCCCGCTCGATCATGTCCGCGTAGGTCGCATCGCCCGTCGCCATCAACAGGTACCCCAGGCTCCAGGTGTAGTCGGTCACGACGCAGGTCTCGTGGCTCTGCGCGGGGTCCTGGCTGGACAGGTATTCGTTGGAACTCGGGACGCCGTCGACCTGCAGATGGTCGCGGATGGTCTTGCGGACGGCGTTCTGCGCGGCCGTGAGGTAGCGCGGATTGCCGGTCTGAATGTAGAGGAGGGTGGGCAGCTTCATCTGCTCCGACCACGTGACGCCATGCGTGACGATGCGGTCGTCCGACTCCAGGCGGTTGATCGGCACCTCGTGCTCGCGGGCGTACTTCGGCCAGAGCGCGTAGGCGGCCTCGGCCTTCTCGAGCAGCGATTGGTCGCCGGTCCATTCATAGCACTGCAGCACGCCCTCGAGATTGCAGATGTGGCGGTGACCCTTGGAGAGCTGCTCGACCGTGGTCGCGCGGTAGTGGCGAGCGAAGCCTTCGACGATGGCGGGATCCTGCGTCCCCAGCCACTGGCCGTACGCCGCGCGGAAGAACACCGCCATCGGCCATTCTGACTTGGTGCCCGAGATCACCGGCCCGAGGCGGCCGTCCGCGTGCGGGTGCTGGAGGACGTAGCTGATGTTCGCGTCCGCGAGCTTGAGGAGGGAAGGATCCCGCGTGAGGTGGGCGAGCCGGGTGAGCCCGTCCACGAGATAGGCCGTCTGCTCGTAGCGCCACCAATCCTGGCCATGGGTGCCGATACGCGGAATTTCGCCGCCCCAGAGGCATGTATCGAACGGATAGCCGTGCACCTCGCGGTGGCCGCTCATGCCGGCCACCTGGCGCTGGAGGGACTCGGCGAGCCAGCCCTGCGGGTGGATCGCGGTGAGCGGCAGTTCGGCGAACCGCGCATGACGGAGGGGCTTGGCGTCGGCGGCGAAAACCGGGGCCACGGCGACGAGACCGAGGAGGGACAGAAGCAGAACGGAGCGGAGTTTCATGCTGGCGGACAGACGGGTGTTGGCGGTCCGTGCCGGGCCAAGATGTCCCGGGACAGGCGCGCGTTTGCCTCGCCCAATCAGGAAATCGGCGCCCCCGTTGCGATGGTAATAAATATCCAGCCGCCTCGGCGGCACTCCCGGCGCCGGTGTATCGCAGGCCGCCGGTGTGCGTAGCTATTCGATGTCGTAGATCTCGACGAGCGCTAGGCCGGAGGCGCCCGAAGCACTGGAGACCATCGCGGTATAGTTGCCGGCCGGCAGAGTGACGACCAGGGCGGAGTCGGCGCTCGCGCCGTCGGACCAGGCGGAGGCGTACGCGCGGTTCGCGAGCGCCACGATCTGGGCGTCGCCGCCCCAACCGGCATTGCTCATGAGGACGGTGCCGGCGCGGTCGTACAGCTGCAGCACGGGGTCCGAGAGGGTGTTGGTGAGCCCGAAGCCGGCGAGCGCGGGGCCCGCGGCGCGGATGAGAACGGTCTTGGCGGTGGAACCGCCGATGACGAACCCCCCGATGAGCACATCGCTGCCCGTGCCGCAGCAGGCGCGGGCCGAGAGGTTCACGAGCCGAGGCCGGGTGGCGGCATAGGTGCCGGCGTCATACACCTCGGTCAGGGCGAGTCCCGAAGTCCCAGTCCCGCTGACAATGTGCGTGGTGTAGCCGCCGGCTGGGGGCGCGGCGAAATAGAGCGCCGCGTCCTTGCTGGCCGGATCCGTGAGGGCGAAGGCGCCGACGGCCGTGTTGGCGTTGGTGATCGTCTCCGAACCGCCCCAGCCGGCGTTGCGGTCCAGCTCGGTGCCCGTCGCGCTGTAGAGGATCAGGACAGGGGCGGCGAGCACCCCGGAGAGGTCGAATGCCGTCAGGCGCGGACCAATCCCGCGCAGGAGGAGCGGGCGCGTGCCGGCGGTGCCGGTGCCGCCGGTCGTAAAGCCCGCGATGAGCACGTTGACCCCGCTTCCGACCTTCGCGCGGGCGGACAGGTTCACGAGCCGCCCGGGATCGCCGGTCGTGAGAACGGCCAGGGTCGCCGCACTGCTGGCGCTGGTGCCGCCGGCATCCGTCACCGCGACCGAATAGGAGCCCGCATCGGCGGCGGTGGCGCCGGTCAGGACGAGGAGTGCGTTGGTCTGGCCGGAGACGTTCACGCCGTCCTTGCGCCACTGGTAGCTGAGGCCCGTGCCGCTGGCCGCGACACTGAACGTCGCGGTGGCGCCCGCCGCCACGGTGATACTGGTGGGCTGGCGGGTGAGGGTGGGCCCGGTGGTTGAGGGCGATCCCGTGATCGTCAGCGTGACGGCCGTGGTACCGTAGCTGAGCTGGGCGGACTGCCCGGAGTCGAGGGCGGGGGAAAACGCCAGGTTGGCGAATGTGCCGCTGATGCTGCCCGCGCGGAGGATCGAGTACGTGCCGGCGCTTGGCGTTGCCTCCAGCGCGACCTTGAGGGTGCCGCCAAGCGTGGCGGCGCCCGTTACGGTGACGGGCGTGGCCAGCGTCGAGACCACCAGGTTGCCCGCCGTCGTCAGGCTCACGAGGGTGGACGCTCCGGTGGCGGTCCATGCGCTCGTGGCATCAACGACCACGGTCGTGCGGGCGGTGGGGGCGCCGGCGTAACTTGCCCCGTTGCGGGCGTTCAGGGTGATGCTGGAGCTGGCATCGGCGACGAGATTGCCGGACAGATCGGTGCCAATCGCGGTCAGCGTGGCGGTGACGTTGGTCGCGGCATAGATGAGCTGGCTCGTGCCGGACGTGAGGGCGGCGTCGTCCCGCACCGTGATGGCCACGGCGGCGGAACCGCTCTGGGACGTCAGGGAAAACACCGGACCGTTCGTGGCGGTAAGCGCACCACCGGCGATCGTGATGGCGGCGCTGCTCGTGCCGCTGCCGGTGCTGTGGTGCACGTACACCCCATTCTTGTAGGCGGTGGTGGTGCAGTTGTTCAGCGTGATCCAGTTCGAGCCGTCGATCACGCCGCCGGAGCCGGTGGTGGCCGTGAGGGTTGCGCTGGTGACCGTCACGTTGCCGGTGGAGTAAACCGCGGGCGACTTCTCGCCGGTGGTTCGGACGATGCCGCCGACGACGTTGAGGGTGCCGCCGCCGAAGTCGGTGGAAAGGGCGGCCGAGGCGCTCGCGCCGGTGGTGCTGACGTTGACCTGGTTGAGGTTGATCGTGCCACCGTAGGTAACGTCGATGCCATGCGAGGCGGTGCCGGTCGTCGTGATGTTACCGCCGGTCATGGTGATGACGGCGGAACTGCCCGTCGCAAACAGGCCGTTGGCGCCCGCGGCGGCGGTCGTGACGCTGCCGCCAGTGAGGGTCACGCGGCCGCCGGTTACCAGGACGCCGGCGTTGAGCCCGTACTGGCTGCTGGTGTCGACCGAGGTCGTATTGCCCGCGAGCTTCGTGATCGTGGCGTCGGTCAGCGTGAGATTGCCGCCGGTGACATAGATCGCCGATTCGTCAACCGCGGTCCCGGCGTAGGTCTGGCCCGTGGTGGCCACACTACCGGAGGTGAGCGTGTACGCGCCGGTCTGGCCGGCGAGGGGAGTCGCGGTGAGCGCGAGCGCGAAGAGGATCCGGGGATGATTGGTCATGAGGCATCGCCGGCGCGCAGGCCGGCGACAGCCGCGAGCGTAGCGGGGGTGTGTTAAGCAATTGTGTGCGGGCGGCGGTTTTCGCCGGAGGCCGCGGGATTCCCGGGTGGACGGGCAGGGGCTGACGCGACAACGTGCGGAGGCCATGTGCCGTCATTGCCTCCCTTGCGTGCCACCGCCCGGCGCGGGCGGGCGGCGTCCAGGCGGGGAAGCGGAGGGCAAGGCGTGACCGCTCTCGCGCTGCTGCTCGTGCTGGTGGCCGCGGTGCTGCACGCGGTCTGGAACTATTGTGCGAAACGCGCCGGCGGCGGCCTGCCCTTCGTGTGGGTGGTCGGGCTGGTGATCTGCGCGGCGTACGTGCCGGTGACCGGGTTCTATTGCTGGCGTTACGCGCCGTCCGTGGGGGGCGGCGCGCTGCTGTGGATTCTCGGCAGCGGCGTGCTGAAGACCGGTTACTCGCTGTTCCTGCAACGCGGGTACCGCACCGGCGACTTCTCCCTCATCTACCCGCTGGCCCGCGGTACCGGCCCGCTGCTTTCGACGCTGGCCGCGGTGCTGCTGCTCGGCGAGCGGCCGTCCGCCCTCGCTTGCGCCGGCGGGGCGGTGATTGTCGCGTGCATCTTCTGGCTGACCGGCGGGCTGGCGCGGGTGGTCGCCCTGGTGCGCGGCGACCGCCCGGCGCCCGTCGGGTCGGGTCCGGCGGTGGCCGGGCCGGTGTACTCATCGGTCAATTACGGGGTGATTTCGGGCGTCTTCATCGCGGCGTATACCATCTGGGATCGCCAGGGCGTGGCGGCGTTGGCCATTGCGCCGATCCTTTACGATGCGGGCACCTCGCTGACGTCGACGCTGCTACTGGCGCCTTTTGCCTGGCGCCGCCGCCCGGAGGTCGCGCGCGAGTGGCGGGAGCATCGGCGCTGGGTGCTGGGCGTCGCGCTGCTGTCGCCCACCGCGTACGTCCTCGTCCTGACGGCGATGCGGTTCACGCCGGTCAGCTTTGTCGCGCCGGCGCGCGAGATCAGCATTGTGGTCGGGGCGTTCATTGGCGCCCGGGTTCTGCGGGAGGCCAACCCGCGCCGCCGACTGCTCGCCGCGGCCGGCATGGCGGTTGGGGTGATCGCGCTTGCGCTCGGGTGAGCACGGCGCCCGGGCCGGCGAGCTTCAGTTTTCCGACTCGAAAGCCAAACCGCATAGAAATTCGAGTTTGCATTGACCAAACCACGGCGGAGCTTGGCGGCACCCCTCGAACCCATTGCGCCGCAAGCTGTCTGCCAGCCGCGGCGCCCGACCTTTTCTCCCTATGCACCCCTATATCGCTGAGTTTGTCGGCACGGCCATCCTCGTGCTTTTCGGAAACGGTGTCGTCGCCAACGCCGTGCTTGCCCGCACCAAGGGCAACGGCGGCGGCTGGATCGTCATTACAGCGGGCTGGGCCTGCGCCGTCGCCCTCGCGGTGTACGTTGCCGCCCGCGCTTCCGGCGCCCACCTCAATCCGGCCGTCACCCTCGGGCTTGCGAGCGTCGGCAGCTTTGGCTGGGCCCTCGTCCCCGGCTACCTCTTCGCGCAGATGGCGGGCGGCTTTGCCGGCGCCGTGCTCGTTTACCTTTCGTACCTTGCCCACTGGGAGCCCACGACCGACGCGTCGGCCAAGCTGGCCTGCTACTGCACCGGCCCGGCGGTGCGACGCCTCGGGGCCGCATTTGTGACTGAATTCATCGGCACGGCCGCACTCGTGTTCGCCGTCCTGTCGTTCGGCCGCCTCGCCGCAGGTGCTCCGACCGAGCAGCAGGCCTGGGCGGCCGCCGTGAACATCTGGTTTGGCCCGGCGCTCGTCGGCATCCTGGTCTTCGCCATCGGTCTCTCGCTCGGCGGGCCGACCGGCTACGCCATCAATCCGGCGCGCGACCTCGCGCCGCGGCTCGCGCATGCCCTGCTTCCCATTCCGGGCAAGGGCGGCTCCGATTGGGGTTATGCGTGGGTGCCCGTGATCGCCCCGATCTGCGGCGGCATCGCCGGCGCCCACCTGTTCCGCCTGCTCGGAGTCTGATCCAGCCCGGCGTCTTCCCAACCTCCTCTTCCGATGAGCAAACCTTCCTATATCCTCGCGCTCGACCAGGGCACCACGAGTTCGCGCGCCATCGTGTTTGGCCCCAGCGGTGAGGCGATCGCCGTGGCGCAACGCGAGTTTCCGCAGCTTTTCCCGCAGCCCGGCTGGGTCGAACACGACCCGCTGGCGATCTGGTCCACCCAGAGCGCGACGGCCGTCGAGGCGCTCGCCAAGGCCAACCTCTCCAGCGCCGACATCGCCGCGGTCGGCGTCACCAACCAGCGCGAGACCGCGCTCGTCTGGGATTGCGAGACCGGCAAGCCCGTCTACCCCGCGATCGTGTGGCAGGATCGGCGCACCGCCGACTTTTGCGCGCAACTGCGCCGCGACGGTGTCGAGCCCATGATCACGCGCAAGACCGGCCTGCGCCTCGACCCATACTTCTCCGCCACCAAGGTCCATTGGATCCTCAACCACGTTCCGGGCGCCCGCGCTCGCGCCGAAGCCGGCAAACTGCTCTTCGGCACCGTGGACTCCTGGATTCTCTGGCAGCTCACCGCCGGCCCGGGGCAGGTGCATGTCACCGACGTGACCAACGCCTCGCGCACGCTCCTGTTCGATATCCATCGCGGCCAGTGGGACGACGAACTCCTGAAGGTGTTTGGCATCCCCCGCGCCATGCTGCCCGAGGTGCGCTCCTGCTCGGAGGTGTACGGCGAAGTGGGACGGCACCTGCCGCTCGCAGGTCTGCGCATCGCGGGCATCGCCGGCGACCAGCAGGCCGCGCTCTTCGGCCAGGCGTGCTACCAGCCCGGCATGGCCAAGAACACCTACGGCACCGGCTGCTTCCTGCTCATGAACACCGGCACGGAAGCGGTGCCGTCGCGCAACAACCTCCTCACCACCGTCGCCTGGCGCATTGGCGGCCGGACGGAATACGCGCTCGAGGGCTCGGTCTTCATCGGCGGCGCCACGATGCAGTGGCTGCGCGACGAATTGAAACTGGTCAGCTCCGTCCAGGAACTCGACCAGCTCGCCGCCTCGGTGCCCGACGCCGGGGGGCTCTTCCTCGTGCCCGCGTTCGCGGGACTTGGCGCCCCGCACTGGGACCCGTACGCGCGCGGGCTTGCGATCGGCATCACCCGCGGCACGAACCGCGCCCAGTTCTGCCGCGCCGCCATCGAGGCCGTTGCGTTCCAGTCCGCCGACCTCATCACGGCGATGGAGAAGGACAGTGGGTTGACCCTCACGGAGCTGCGCGTGGATGGTGGCGCGTCCCGCAGCCAGCCGCTGGTGCAGTTCCAGGCGGACCTTGTCGGGCACCCCGTGGTGCGGCCGCGCAACGTCGAAACCACCGCGATGGGCGCCGCGTACCTCGCGGGGCTGGCCGTCGGGTACTGGGAGAGCCGTGAGGCCATCGCGCGCAATTGGGCCGTGGATACGACGTTCAAGCCGGTCCGGCCCGCGGCCGAGATGCAGGCGCTGCGGAAGAAGTGGGATCGCGCGGTCGAGCGCGCCAAGGGCTGGACGCAGGAAGGGTGACGCAACGCGGCGCCGTGCGTTCGCGCGCGGCGCCCGCGGTCGGAGGACATCCGCGGCGTGAACGCGGGCGCGGGCGCAGGGCACGCGGGCGAGCGGAATTCGCCGCGAGGGCCCCGGGGGCCGTCGCACCATCGGGAGTTTCCCGATGAATGATGACGCACCTTGGCGGGGTTTCCGGCCGCTTTCCCGGGCGCGTCCCTTGCGAATTCGCCGGGCGCACCTACCTATGCGCGCGCACGCGTCCGTGCGGTCTGCGCTTTCCACCCCACCCAACGCTCCCCGTCCGGCGTGTGCCACCGGCACTGGACCCGTGCGGGGACGAGTCACCCACCCAGATGAACCCCGCCACACTCCGCCCAAGAACTCCCGCATCGGTCCAGGAAGAAGGCATCGATCAGAAACATCGCTTGGTGATCTTCGCGTCGTCCCTCGGCACGGTCTTCGAGTGGTACGACTTCTACATTTTTGGTACGCTCGCCGCGTTTTTCGGGAAGCTCTTTTTTCCGCCGGGCAATGAAACGGCAGCGTACCTCTCGAGTCTCGCGCTGTTCGGCGTTGGCTTCTCGGTGCGGCCCTTCGGAGCGCTGGTGTTCGGCCGGATCGGCGACCTCGTCGGCCGCAAGTACACGTTTCTCGTGACCATCATGGTCATGGGCATCTCCACGGCGGTGATCGGCTTTCTGCCTTCGTTTGAAACCATCGGCTGGGCAGCGCCAATCACCCTCGTGCTCCTGCGGCTCGCCCAGGGGCTCGCG
The DNA here is from genome assembly GCF_003054705.1 of Opitutus sp. ER46. Taxonomy (NCBI): domain Bacteria; kingdom Pseudomonadati; phylum Verrucomicrobiota; class Opitutia; order Opitutales; family Opitutaceae; genus Opitutus; species Opitutus sp. ER46. Next base: position 332,278 of record NZ_QAYX01000020.1, on the reverse strand, counting down.
CTTGGTGGCGAGTACGGCGGCGCCGCCACGTACGTCGCGGAGCACGCGCCCCACGGTCGTCGCGGGGTCTATACGAGTTGGATTCAAACCACCGCCACCCTGGGCCTGTTCCTCTCGCTGGGGGTGATCGGCACCACGCGGCTCCTGATGGACGGCACCACGTTCAACGCCTGGGGCTGGCGCATTCCCTTCCTGTTCTCCTTCGTGCTCCTGGCGGTGTCGGTCTACATCCGGCTCAAGCTGCAGGAGTCGCCGGTGTACCTGGAAATGAAGGCGCAGGGAAATCATTCGAAGGCGCCGCTGACCGAGAGCTTCGCCCGGTGGCCGAACGCCAAGCTCGTGCTCGGCGCGCTGTTCGGCGCAACCGCCGGGCAGGGCGTGGTCTGGTATGCCGGCCAGTTCTACGCGCTGTTTTTCCTGATGAGCACGCTGAAGCTGTATTTCGTGGACTCCTACGCGCTGCTGTCGGTCGCGCTCGTGATCGGAGCGGTGCTGCTGGTGTTCTTCGGATGGCTGTCGGACCGGATCGGCCGGAAATACATCATGCTGTCGGGCTTCGCCCTTGCGATCCTCACGTACCCCTCGATCTTCCGCGGACTCACGCAGGCGGTGAACCCCGCGCTGGCGGAGGCGATGGCGCGCTCCCCGGTGACGCTGCACACCAACGAATTCCAGGGCACGCTCGGGCTGACGCTCGCGGCCGTGGGCGACGCGGCGGTCAAGATCGTCAAGCCGCAGCCGCCGGCCACGACCGTCGATCAGGCGCGGGCGTACCTCAACGCGAAGGGCATCCCGTTCAACCTCGCGCCGGCGCGCGACGCGGCCACGCCCCTGGCGATCGAGATCGACGGCACCGTGGTGCCGGGCTTCGACGCCAAGGCCTACGACGCGCTCTTCGCGCGCAGCGCCTACGCCCACGCGACGGTGAAGCTGCCGGGAGGCGCGATGGGGGCCGATCCCGCGCGGGTGGACCGGCCCAGGACGATCCTCCTGCTTTCGCTCCTGCTCGCGTACGTGGCGATGGTGTACGGCCCGATCGCGGCCTATCTCGTGGAACTCTTCCCGACGCGCATTCGCTACACCTCCATGTCGCTGCCGTACCACATCGGCAACGGCTGGTTCGGCGGCTTCCTGCCGCTGATCGCAACGTCGATCTGCGTGTACACGGGCAACATCTACGCGGGCCTGTTCTACCCGATGGCAATCGCCGGTCTCAGCCTGCTGGTCGGACTCTTCTTCCTGCGCGAGACGAAGGACCTCGATATCTCGCGCTGACGCGGGCGCCGGTTCGACGACTCAACGCGCGGCGGTTGCCGGCTCCGGTCAGGTCGATGGGCGCAGCAGCAGTCCGATCCCCACACCCGCGGCGAAGCCGGTCAGGTGCGCGAGCACATCGACGTGCACCCCGCCGGCGCCGTACAGCGCGAGGACCGTCACGCCAGCGGCGAGCGGCGCCGCCATTGCGCGGCCGCGCCCCCCGCCGGTGGCGGTGGCCATCTGCCGCACGGCGTGGCCGGTGAGCAGCCCGAGCGCCGCGAACACGAGCGTTGAAGCGCCTACCGAGCGGTAGGTGCCGCCGAAATGCACGCTCACCGCGGCGACGTTGCCCAGGATCGAGGCGCCCGCGACGGCCAGCCACCCGCGCGCCCGCCCGAGCGTTGCGAGCACGGCCGCCAGCACGAAGACGCCGCTGATGCCATTGGCCAGGATGTGCCCGGCGTCGGCGTGGAGGAAGAGGGCCGTCACCGGCCGCCACCATTCGTGCCGAACGAAGACGGCTTGCGCATCGAGCGCGCCCCACGCCACGGCCGGGACGCGCGCCTGCGCCCAGAAGGCAAGCAGTACCAGCAGCGCCCACAGGAGCGGTTGGCCCAGCTCCGCGCGCGTCATGGCGCCCGTCAACGCGACGGGTCGCGGCGGCCAACCGGCACTCTCCCGGTCGAAACACTGCAATTGCCGGCGCACCCAGGTGGCCGCGGTCGGCTCCACCAGCAGCCGGTGCCGGCCCTCGGCGGACTCGAGCCAGTAGGGATTACCGGTGGCGAGGACGACGAGGCCGTGTTCGGTGGCGTCCCGTGCGGTCGTATACACTCCCACCTCGACCAGCGTCTCCGGCGCGGGCTCGTCGGACGGCGTGAGGGGCGTGGTGGACTCGAGCACGGGCCCAGCCTAACCGCGTCGCGCGCCGGCGCCAGCGTCGCGGCAACCGCGCCGGGAAAAAATTCCTGCGTCCGTCGGCGGCGCGCGGCGTCAGCAGGGATATCATGAATTCACGTTTCGACGTTCCTCCGGGGTGTGTGCTTTGCGGCGAGCTGGCGGCGGCCTTCGATTGTTGCCCACGGTATCAGGCGGGGCAGGACGAGTGGGCGCCGGTGCTGGGCGCGGCCATCGACTGGGTCGAGCCCAGGTTGGGGCGGGCGGCCGGCGGACTGTCCAGGGTTCTGCAGAACGCGGTGGTCTCGCGGTTGTGACCGGCCCGCTGCGGCGGCGACGCGGACGAAAGTAATGGGTAGTCGATGCAGCCGCACGGCACCGTCGGGGCCTTGCGGTCGCCCTTTTCGGAACGCATGCTCGCGGCGTGCATTCCGAGTCGAATGGAGGATCCGCATTCGCCAACCCTGGCCGCGACGGGGCGGCGCCGGGCCGCAGCGCCGCCCTGAGCGCCGCCCCGGCAACCTATTACGCTGAGCCCGGGCGCGCGTCGGCGGCGGAGCTGGCGCGGCAACTCGACGTGATTGCGCACGATCCCGTGGTCGACGCGCTCCTGCATGCCGTGGCCGGCTTGGTTGCGGTGCTGAATGATAAGCGCCAGGTGCTGGCGATCAACGCGGCGCTCCTGCGGCTCCTGGGCATCGAGGATCCCGCCAAGGCCCTCGGCCTCCGGCTTGGCGAAGCCGTCGGGTGTGTCCACGCGCACGCCGCCCCCGCGGGTTGCGGCACCACGGAGTACTGCTCGACCTGCGGCGCCGCCATCGCCCAGGTCACCAGCCTTGCCCAAGGCGAACCAGTCGAGCGCACCTGCGCGATCGACCTGAAGTATCCCCGGCATGGGTCGGAGCAGGCTTATCTTCGGGTGCAGGCGTGTCCCCTGGTGCGCAATCGACACCGCATCCTCCTCCTGTTCATCCAGGATATTTCCGAGCAGCAGCACCGCGCCGCGCTGGATCGAACCTTCTTCCACGACGTGAAAAACACCGTGGCGTCGATCCTTACCGCCGGACAGCTCATGACCATGGATCCGACGAACGCGGCCGATCTCGCGCCCAAGCTCGTGGAGATCAGCAAACGTCTCGTCCGGGAGATCGAACTGCAGCGCTGCCTGTCGACGATGTCGGTCGACCGCTTTCAGGAGTCGCTGCTCCCGGTCGACGTCGCGACCGTGCTCGACGACGTGGCGCGCTGCTACACCAACGATCCCGAGGCCCCGGACCGTCGGCTGGAGGTGGCGCGGGACGCCGCGTTTGGCACGATCGTGACCGACGTGACGCTCCTGCTGCGGGTGGTGCACAACATGGTGATCAACGCGCTGGAGGCCACGCCGGTCGGCGGGACGGTGCGCGTATGGGCCGACTCCACGGCGGAGGCGGTGGAGTTCTGCGTGTGGAACGAGGGGGTGATCCCGCCGGAGATCGCGCGCCGCGTTTTCCAGCGCAACTTCAGCACCAAGGGCAATCTGGGCCGCGGGCTGGGCACCTTTTCGATGAAGCTGCTGGGCGAGCGCATGCTCGGCGGAGCGGTGTGGTTCACCAGCGAGGCGAGCGCGGGCACCACGTTTCACTTTCGCGTGCCGCGGCTGCGCGAAGAGCGCGCCGGGGCGAAGTCCTAACCCGGCGGCTAGGCGCGCGGCAGAAGTGCAGCGGCCCAGACCTCCGGCTTGAAGCCCACGAGTCCGACATTGGCGCCGAGGAGAAACGGCCGCTTCACGAGGCGACCATTGCCCGAGAGCAGCTTGAGCGCATCCTCGACGGACATCGTCGGGAGCTTCGTCTTCAGGTCAAGCGCGCGGTACTCGAGTCCCGACGTGTTGAAGAGCTTCCGCAACTCGCCGCCCTGGAAGGCCAGCATGCGCTTGAGTTCGGCGAGGGAGGGCGGGCGTTCGTAGATCGGTCGTTCCTCGACAGAGACCGCATGTGCGCGCAGCCAAGCCACCGCATCGCGGCAAGTGCTGCAGCCCGAGTAGGAATAGAGGAGCATGGATAAAGGGAGAGTGAGAGTGAGAGTGAGAGTGAAAGTGAGAGTGGAAAAAGGGCGAGGCGCGGAGCAAGGGCGCCGGAGTGTGAACGAATGCAGCCGACTTCCGTTTTCGCGTCAGCGAACACTATTCACCTTCACTTTCACTCTCACGTCGTCAGTTGCGGAGCCCGCGTCAGCGGGCGAAGCAACTGACGAAGTCTTTCATCACGCCGCTGAGGATGCCGCTGCGGCGGGCGAAGACGTGCACGATGCGCGGGTGCTCGGCGAGCGGGAGGCCCGGTGCCGCCTTGCCCACGACGCGGCCAAGCGAGGCCGGCAACAGCGCGACGCCGCAGCCCGCGGCGACCATCACCCCCACGGCTTGCGCGCGCGGCGCCTCGAGCACGATGCGGGGGCGAAACTTCGCCTGGCGGCAGAGCTCGCGGATGTACTCGGCGAACGCCGGCGCCGACTCGCTCGACACCGCGATCATGGGCTCGCCGGCGAGTTGCCGGAGCTCGATCTGCCGGCGGTGGGCGAGGGGATGACCCGCCGGCACGAAGCACAGCAGCGGCTCCTCCTGCCACGGCACAAACTGCACACCCGGCGTGGCGCCCGCGGGGTGCAGCCCGACAAACCCGCCGTCGAGCGTGCCCTGCGCCATCGCGGCCAGCTGCTCGGCCGGTGGACTGTCCTGCACCATCAGTTGCACGTTCGGGTGCTGCTCCCGAAAGGCGCGAAACACGTGCACCAGCTCGGGGCCGAGCACCGCGCTGACGAAGCCCAGCCGCAACCGGCTGGTCTCGCCTGACGCCGACCGCCGCACCGCCTCGCCGGCGCGCACGAGCTGCGGCAGCACCATGCGCGTCTCCTCGTAGAACAAGGCCCCCGCCGGCGTCAGCGCCACGCCGCGCTTCCCGCGCTGGAACAGCTCCGCGCCGACTTTCTCCTCGAGCGCCCGGATGTGGCGCGAGAGCGGCGGCTGCGCCAGATGCAGCTTCGCGGCGGCGCGGGTGAACGACAGCTCCTCCGCCGCGGCGGTGAAGCACTCCAGCTCACGCAGGTTATAGTCCATACCAGGATGGTATCACAGAACGGAAAAGGTGGTAGTTTTGTTATGGCTGACGGTCCGCTACGATCGCGGGATGGCCACCAGCGACACCATCAAGCGCGGACCCCTCCGGGCCCCTCAACGCTCCCTGCTCCGCGCCACCGGCGCGATCCAGTCCGAGGCGGACTGGGATAAGCCGTTCATCGCGGTCGCAAACTCCTTTGTGCAAATCATCCCGGGGCATGCGCATCTCGATGTCGTTGGCCGCAAGGTGCGCGAGGCCATCCGCGCCGCCGGCGGCGTGCCCTTCGAGTTCAACACCATCGGGGTCGATGACGGCATCGCGATGGGCCACAGCGGCATGAAGTACTCGCTGGCGTCGCGGGAACTCATTGCGGACTGCATGGAGACCATGTTGCGGGCGCACTGCTTCGACGGCGTCGTCTGCATCCCGAACTGCGACAAGATCGTTCCGGGCATGCTCATGGCCGTGGCCCGGGTCAACCTGCCGGCGATCTTCGTCTCCGGCGGGCCGATGCAGGCCGGCCGCATCCCGTCGTCCGGCCGCGTGCTCGACTTTGCGTCGGTGTCCGAGGCCGTCGGCCAGTTCTCCCGCCAGGCGATCACCGAGGCGGAGCTCACCGAGATCGAGCGGTTTGCCTGCCCCTCCTGCGGTTCCTGCTCCGGCATGTTCACCGCGAACTCGATGAACTGCCTTTGCGAGGCGCTCGGCATCGCGCTGCCCGGCAATGGCACCGTGCTCGCGACCGACCCGAAGCGCGACGCCCTATTCCGCGCCGCCGGCCAGCGCATCGTCGCCCTCGTGCGGGACCAGGTGCGGCCGTCGGACATCCTCACCCGCGCGGCGTTCGAGAACGCGCTGGCGCTCGACATGGCGATGGGCGGGTCGTCCAACACCATCCTGCACGCGCTGGCGATCGCGCGGGAGGCCGGGGTCGACCTGCGACTCGACGAGTTGAACGCCGTTTCCGAGCGCGTGCCGCACATCTGCAAGGTCGCGCCGTCGGGCGTGCATCACATGGAGGACATCGACCGCGCCGGTGGCATTCCGGCGATTCTGAAGACGCTGAGCACGCGGCCCGGCCTGCTGCACCTCGAGGCGGCGATGGTCTCCGGCCAGACGCTCGGCGCCCAGTTGCAGGCGGCGGAGGTGCGTGACCCCGAGGTGATCCACCCGCTCGCGCAGCCCTACTCGGAGCGCGGCGGACTCGCGGTGCTCTACGGCAACCTGGCCCCCGAAGGCTCGGTGGTAAAGGCGGCCGGCGTGGCGCCGTCGATGATGACGTTCCGCGGGCCGGCGGTGATTTTCGAGTCCGAGGAGGAGGCGCGCATCGGCATCCTCTGCGGCAAGGTTCAGGCGGGGCAGGTGGTGGTGATCCGCTATGAAGGCCCGTGCGGCGGCCCCGGCATGCAGGAAATGCTGGCGCCCACCGCCGCGCTCGCCGGCCGCGGGCTGGCCGAGTCCGTGGCGTTGATTACGGACGGCCGCTTCTCCGGCGCCACGCGGGGTGGCGCGATCGGGCACGTTTCCCCGGAGGCTGCGGCCGGGGGCGCGATCGCCCTGATCGAGCCCGGCGACATCATCGAGATCGACATCCCGCACCGTGCGCTCCGGCTCGCCGTGGACGAACTCACGCTGGAGCGCCGCCGGGCGCAGGCGCCGTGGCGTAAACGCCAGCCGAAGCTCTCCGGCTGGTTGGCCCGCTACGCCAGCATGGTCACCAGCGCCGCCGAGGGCGCGATCCTGCGCGTGCCGCAGGTCGTGCGCTGAGCGGTGCCCCGGCCGGACGGCGCGGTCGCGCGGTGTCGCCCGCCGGGATTGCGCCCGCCCCGGGCGTGGCGCCGCCAGAGGCTGCTGGTTCGCTGACGTCACGGATACGTGACGTGGCCGGACGCGAGCGAGCGCGGCCCGGCGTGCATGGAACCGGCCGGCGGGCCGGCTTGTCGCCAGCGTGCCTATGGCTCCGAGTCGTTTCCCGCCGCTGCTGCGGTTGATCCTATTTTTTGTCGGACCGTTTGCCGGCCTGGAACGGGCTGCCCAGGCCGCGGAGGGGGTGGACGCGGTGGAGCCGCCGCCGGTGCAGATGGAGGCGGTCGCAGTGAAGGGAGATGTCTTTCGCACGCTCGGCACCCATGGCGTGATTCACGGCAACCTGGGGTCTCTGGTCGGGGCGCACAATGTGCGTTGCCAGATCACCGCGGTAAATCCGGCGTCACCTGCGTTTCGCAGCGGCTTGCGCGCTGGAGATGAACTCCTGGGAGTGGCGGGCAAGGGGATGAACGCGTACTCGATCTATGGGTTGCGCGCCGTGCTCCAGGAGGCGCTGCGGGCGGGACGAGCGTTTGATTGCCTCGTCGACGCGCCGGGCCGGGGGCGGCGGACGGTGAGCTTCCAGGCCATGGCCGAACCGAAGCATCTCTGGTTGCCAGCGCCACCTCCCGCACCGCCGCCGGGAACGGAGCCCCTGGCGCCCGGCTCCGCGGCGCCGCTCTGGCGCAACGCCGGTCGGGCGTCTGCGATGGCGTGCCTGGAGACCCTGCTCTGGGCCCGCCACCGCCACGACCCCGATGCCATTGCGGTGTGTCTAGATCCCGACGACCCGGCGCTCGAGCCGATGCGGGTTCTCTTCGCCGCGCTGCCCGAGTCGGGACGCGCCTACTACCGTTCGCCGGCACGCATGCTGGCGGTCTTCGTCAGCCAGGAGATGCCGCCGGCCGAAACGAAGTCGCGCCAGACGTCGCTGCGTTCGGACCGGGCCTCGTGCGCCCTGGAGTTGCGCTTTGCGGAACCGACGGACGTCCGGACGCTGCGGCGGGTCTTCCGTTTCGTGCGCCGCGGTGACACGTGGTGTTGGAGTCCGGCGCGCGATGCGCTGCGCGACTACGCCGAGTTTTACCGTGGGGTGCCTTTCGGGCTGGCAACGCCCGATGCCGTGCCGGCGATCGCCTGGTTCTTCCAATCGTACTGACTTCGCCCGGATTTCGGTCGTTAGCCGCTGGGGACGCGCGGCTTGGTCGCGATCGTCGATTTATCATTTGCTTAATTAAGCATCGTCTTAATTGTTCCGGCATGCAGAGCCTTGCCGCCATCGCCGATCCGACGCGTCGCCGCATTGTTGAGCTGCTGGCGGCGCGCGACCGCACCGCGGGCGAACTGGTCGAGGAATTCGATCTGAGCGCGCCCGCCATTTCGCAGCACCTGAATGTCCTTCGTGAAGCCGGGCTCATTGCGACCCGGGCGGAGGGAAAGACTCGCATCCAGTCCCTCAACCCCGCCGCGTTCGACGAACTCGACGCGTGGCTGCAGCGCCAGCGCCAGCTCTGGAGCCGCCGCCTCGACGCCCTCGAGCGGGAGTTGCGGGCCGAGGACCAGCGAAAACGAAAGCCATAACCCACAGACGAAGCCAGACAACCCACGGTACCCACATGAAGACCCACCCACAGATGAACGCCCAACCCGCCCGCTTTCCCGCGCCCGGCGAGGTGCGCCTCGTGCGCACGCTCCCGGGGCCAATCGAGCGGGTCTGGGAGTACCTGACCGATCCGGACAAGCGCAGCCGCTGGTTCGCCGGCGGGCCGATGGAGCCGCGTGCGGGCGGCAAGATGGAGCTGTACTTCCGGCATGCGAACCTCGCCCCCGACGAGGTGCCGCCGGAAGGCTATCGCGAGCATCATGATCCCGGCACGCGGATGTCGGGAGCCGTGCTGCGCTGGGAGCCACCGCACGTGTTGAGCTACACGTTTGGCTCGAGCTCCGACGTTACCTTCGAGCTGACCACCCAGGGGGAGGACGTGCTGCTGGTGGTGACGCACCGCTCCCGCGGGGAGGATCTCGCGTCGATCGCGGAGTTCGCGAGCGGCTGGCACATCCACCTTGATCACCTGTGGGCGCAACTGGCCGCCGCCCCGCGTCCCAAGTTCTGGGCGGCGTTCGCCGTGCTCCACCCGTTCTATCAGCAGAAACTGGGCGCGGCGGCAGTCTGACTGCCTGCGCTGGTGCGCCGCCGTGGAGTATCCGCGGCGGCGCCGCCGGCGAGGTCAGGTGGGAAAGAGCGCGGCAATCCGATCGTGCCGGTAGTCGAAAATCCGCCGGAGCTGGCCGCGCACCCAGAGGCGCTCGGCGAGCGCGCCGGCCGGTCCCCAGCCGACATCATAAGTCACGTGGTCGGTCATCTGCAGCCCGCCGACGACCGGTGCGAAACGGTGCTCGTGATGCCAGAGGCGGTATGGGCCGATCCGCTGCTCATCAACGAAGTATTCGCCCGCGCGCACGTGCGTGATCTCCGTGAGCCAGCGCGTCCACACCCCCGGTAGGATGCCGACGCGGTACTCGATCATCTGCCCCGCGTACATGCGGGCCGGCGGATCCCCGACGATCCGGAACCGGAGTTGCGGCGGGGTGAGGGTGTCGAGGTTGCCGGGCGCGCAGAAGAAATCCCAGATGCGCGCCGGATCGCCGGCAACGAACTGCTCGCGGTGCAGGTGGCGAATCATGCGGGGCAGGATGCCCGTCCGGCCGGGCGCGGCAAGGGGGCGGGGACGCCCGGTGCGGGCGGGATCAGGCCGCGAGTTGGGCGATCTGCGAACGCGCCGCGGCGAGCGAGGCGGCCCGGAGCGCCGCGCGGGAGGTGTTCTCCGCGCGGACGAACGTGATGTCGGTGATGCCGAGGAAGCCGAGCACGGCGCGGAGATAGGACTCCTGGTGATCGAGGACCTCGAGCGGCGTCTGCGCGTAGGCGCCGCCGCGGGAGGAGACGACGATCACGCGCTTGTTGCCCGCGAGCCCGCGCGGACCGCTGCTGGTGTATTCGAAGGTCTTTCCGGCCACCGCCACGCGGTCGAACCAGGCCTTGAGCTGCGACGGAATGCCGAAGTTGTACATGGGCGCGCCGATCACGACGATGTCGGCGGCGAGGAACTCCTCGAGCGCGGCAGCGCCCGCCGCGCGCTCGGCCGCCGTCTCGGGCGACCCGGCCAGATGCCCGGCGGAAAGATGGGCCAGCGGCTGGGCCGCGAGGTCGCGGTAGGTGACGCTGAGCTGCGGGTGCAGATGCTGTTCGGCGGCGACGACTTCGGCCGTGAGCAGGCGCGAGACCGAGTTCTCGCCCGTGATGCTGGAGTCGAGGTGGAGCAGGCGGAGCGATGTGGTGTTCATGCCGGCACGATACCACCGCCGCGGCGGGCCGCCTACTGCGCGCCCACCATCGCAGCCATGCGCGCGGCGCATGATCCCGCCGCGAGTGTCACGCATTACGTGACATCGGCCCGCGGCGGAACTGTCACGTAATACGTGACACTGGCGTCGGAGCTACGAGGGAACGGCGCGGAAAACTGTCACGTATTACGTGACAGTGGGCGGAGGCGGCAGGGCGGAAAGTGTCACGTATTGCGTGACAGTTTGGCGGGGCGAGTTCGGGCCTGACGCGGGGCGCGCGGGTTCTCAACATGCCCGGATGCTTCAACCAGGTTCACTCGGCACTCCCAACACCCAGGGCGCGACACGCGTCCTCCTGCTCGGCTCCGGCGAGCTGGGGAAGGAGGTCACCATCGAGCTGCAGCGGCTGGGCTGCGAGGTGATCGCCTGCGATCGCTACCAGGACGCACCGGCGATGCAGGTCGCGCACCGGAGCCACGTGTTCCCGATGCTGGACGAGCTGTCGCTGCGGCGGGTCATCGCGCAGGAGAAGCCCGATCTGGTGGTGCCGGAGATCGAGGCGATCGCGACGCACGTGCTCGTGGACCTGGAGCAGAAGGGCCAGCGCGTGGTGCCGACCGCGCGGGCGGCGCGGCTCACGATGAACCGCGAAGGGATCCGCCGGCTGGCGGCGGAGGAACTCAAGTTGCCCACGTCGCCGTATCGCTTCGTCGATGACGAGGCCATGGCGCTCGCGGCGGGGCGCGCGCTTGGGTTTCCCTGCGTGTTGAAGCCGCTGATGTCATCGTCCGGCCACGGGCAGAGCCTCGTGCGCACCGAAGGCGATATGGCGCGCGCCTGGAAGTATGCGCAGGAAGGCGCGCGGGCGGGGGCGGGCCGCTGCATTGTCGAGGGCTTCGTGCGGTTCGACTACGAGATCACGGTGCTGACGGTCTCGGCGGTGAATGGCATCCAATGCTGTCCGCCGGTCGGGCACGTCCAGATCGACGGCGACTACCGCGAGAGCTGGCAGCCGTGCCCGATGTCCCCCGCGGCCTGGGCGAAGGCGCAGCATATCGCGAAGACAATCGTGGGCAACCTGGGCGGCTGGGGCATCTTCGGCGTGGAGTGCTTTGTTTGCGGCGACGAGGTGATCTTCTCGGAGGTCAGCCCGCGCCCGCACGACACGGGGCTGGTGACGATTGGCAGCCAGCAGTGGTCGGAGTTCGCGCTGCATGCGCGGGCCATCCTCGGCCTGCCGGTGCCGCCAATCGTGCTGCTGCGGCCGGCGCACAGCGTGGCGCTGCTCGGAACGGGTTCGGGCGTGCCGTCGTACTCCGGGCTCGAGCAGGCGCTGGCGGTGCCGGAGACGCACCTGCGGCTTTTCGGCAAACCCGAGTGTCGCGGCCACCGCCGGCTCGGCGTGGTCGTGGCGACCGGCGAGACGCCGGAGGTCGCGCGCGCCCGGGCGCGCGAGGCGGCGGCGGCGGTAAAAATCCAGCTCGCCTAGCCTAGCAGCCTGTCGGACTTCGTCCGCAGGCTGCTAATCAAAATGGATGCGCCATTTTGGTTGGGATGAGGGAACGCGGAGTTCGATTGGGGCTTTGGGGGGGTACAGACTCGGCGGCAACAACATCGCGGTGTCTCGACGAGTTGAGCTGCTTTGTGCGGGAGAATCATTTTGGCCGCCGGACCTGATCTATTTCTCGGGCACGGAGGTGTTCCCGACGCTCAATTACACCATACAGCAGCTCTTCGCGGAGAACCGCGGGGATGCCTGGTTGCCGACGACGCTCCAGGCGGCAGGACGTGGCGCGGCCTCGACTGTGCGCGATCCCGCGACGGGCGAGGTCGTGATCACGATCCTGCGTTTCGAACCACGAAAGGCAGGAGGGTGGAACCGCGAAAGACGCGAAGGGGGCGCGAAAAAGTGCGGTGGGAGAGGGTGAGTGGACGGTTCGCAGGTTGCAGGTTTGAAGGTTGCAGGTTCCGAACCACGAAAGGCAGGAGGGTGGAACCGCGAAAGACGCGAACACGCGCGAAAACGTGCGGTGGAAGAGGGACTGGTAGCGATATCGCGTGAGGGGCTGAATAGCCTCGGGTTTTCGCGGCTGGGTTCGCGGGCGTTCGCGGTGACTCTTCGGCAGACCAAGGCAGATGCTTAACCACGAATGCACACGAAGGGACACGAATGAATCGCGGACGGAGGAAAGGAACCGCGAAAGGCGCGAAGGGGCGCGAAAACGTGCGGTGGGCGGGAGCGCGTGGACGGTTCGCAGGTTGCAGGTTTGAAGGTTGCAGGTTCCGAACCACGAAAGGCAGGAGGGTGGAACCGCGAAAGACGCGAACACGCGCGAAAACGTGCGGTGGAAGAGGGACTGGTAGCGATATCGCGTGAGGGGCTGAATAGCCTCGGGTTTTCGCGGCTGGGTTCGCGGGCGTTCGCGGTGACTCTTCGGCAGACCAAGGCAGATGCTTAACCACGAATGCACACGAAGGGACACGAATGAATCGCGGACGGAGGAAAGGAACCGCGAAAGACGCGAAGGGGCGCGAAAACGTGCGGTGGGCGGGAGCGCGTGGACGGTTCGCAGGTTGCAGGTTTGAAGGTTGCAGGTTCCGAACCACGAAACGCGGGAGGGTGGAACCGCGAAAGGCGCGAACAGGCGCGAAAACGTGCGGTGGGCGGGGGACGGACCTGCAACGTTTCAACATTCAACCTGCAACAGCGCGAGGCGCCCGCGCCTCGCGCCTACCGGCGCGCCGCGATCATCAGCACGGCGGCGGCGGTGCCGTCCATCGTGGGCTCGTTGGTCGAGTAGTCCTGGTAGTCGTTGTGGTAGACGGCGCGGGCGTCCTGGAACGCGGCGAACGGATCCGGCTCGGTGATGGTGACGCCGCGCAGTGACTTGAAGATGCGCTCGTACACGGGGCCGTCGACGAGTCCGCCGGCGACGCGGCGGCCGGTGAGCTTCGTGGTCTGGAGGTGGACGGCGGTCGGGAACACGCGGCCAACCTCGGTGAACATGGTCGTGCCCCAGGGATTGCGGCCGAGCAGCCAGTCGGCGTGCCGCGCGGCGAAGGCGGCGTAGGAATGGTCGCCCGTCATCTCCGCGTAAAACGCGGCCTGGGTGACGAGGGCCACGGTGAGGTTGTTGGAGCACCAGATGAACGGCACGCCGATGCCGTACGGGTTGCCAGCGGCGACCTTGGTGCACGCGTCGAGCCCGGTGCGGTAGTAGCCGGCGAGCGTGCGCTGGAACTCGGGGTCGACGAGCCCGTGCAGGCGAAAGTGTCCGACGTTGAGGAACGGGTAGTACTGATAATGTCCGGTCTGTTCGCGGCCCATCCACGTGTCGTTCGCCGCGAGGGCGGCGTAGCGCTTCGCGTCGGCGAGGAAGGCGGCCTCGCCCGTGGCGCGGGCGAGTTCGGCGGCGCCCCATTCCATGTCGTCCGCCCAGGTGGTCTCCTCGTAACGGTATGGCGCGCGGACCGAATTGCCCTGCTGCACGCCCTCCTGGCAGCGGCCGAGGGCGTACACCTCGCGGCCGGCCTGGAGACAGCGGTCGGCGAAGGCGCGCTCGCCGGGGACGTCATGCCAAACCTGGTACGCGAGGGCCATCGCCGCGGCGTAGCGGCCGGCAAGGTTGGCGAGACCGGTGGAAGCGCTCGGAAACTTGCCGAGCCCTTGTGGCCGGCCGTCGGCGAAATAGACGACGCGAGCCGCGCCGGGGCCCCAGCCGTAATCGGCGGTGTCCTGAGGCGGGAGTCGCAGCCCCATGTGGTCGCGGTCGTCGGCAACCTGGTGATAAAGCGCGTCGGGCGTGGGATGGAGCTTCAGCAGCCAGTCGAGACCCCAGCGCGCCTCGTCGAGCACGTCGGGCACGCCGTTGGGCTGCGGCGTGCCGCGGGCATCGACGCGATCAAGCCGACGAGCGGACTCGGGCGCCAGGAGGTATGCGAGCAGGAGTTGGGCGGTGGCGTTGCCGGAGGTGAGTTGGTATTTGAGCAGGTCGCCGGCGTCGTGCCAGCCGCCGCGGGCGTCGAGGCGGGTGCCGGCGGGGAGGGGCCCGTAGGCAGTGCGGCCATCCTCCTGGTGACATTCGGTGTCGAGCCACGGGTTGTAGCCGCAACGCTGCTGGCGCATGAACTCGAGCAACGCGGCGGACAGGTCGGCGCTGGCATCGGCGGCGATGGAGAACGGCAGGGAGCGCGATTCACCGACGGCGAGGACGTAGGTGCCGGGGTGAGCGAAGGCGGAGAAGTCGAGTTCCGCGTGATAGGTGAACCGACCCCACGTGCCGGGCGTGAGCGGACGCGCGGCGAGGGTGGCGGCAACGCGGTCGGAGGCGGCGTCGACCACGGAGAACTCGGCGGGAAGGGGCGCGTCGGACAGCGCCACGGCGAGCTTCGACGCGGTGGGGGCGTAGCCGAGTTGATTGACGCGTACGTGCGTCGCGGCAGCGAGCGACGAGGACGCCGCGGCGAGCAGGGCGGAGAGGAAGACCGTGGAGAGGTGGCGGACGAACGTCATGGTTGGGCTGGAGAAAGCAGTTCGTCGACGCGCACGAAGCTGTAGCCGCGTGCGGCGAGCGTATCGAGCAGCGCGCCGAGCTGGGCGGACATCTTGTCGGTGCGTTCGGGGCCCGCGCCCAGGTGCAGGAGGAGCAGGTAGCCGTTGAGCCCGTGCGGGTCGGACTCCTCGCGGGCGAGGATGCTGCGGATGATGGCCGCGGAAGAGATGAAGTTGGGCGCGGTGTCGGCGAGGTAATCGGCGGCGGAGCGGGTGCCGCCCGTGTGGTTGATCAGCCGGAGCCCGAGCGCCTCGGTCCAGCGTGCAATCTCGGCGTCGTAGTGCTCGAACGGCGGCAGGTACCAAAGGGTGGGCGCGGGCGAGAGTCGGGCGAGCTTGGCACGGTTCGCGGTGAGATCGGCGGCGAATACCTCGCGCGTGACGAGACGGGTCTTGGCGGGCGTCCAATCGCAGAGCAGCAAGTGCTGGTCGGAGTGGGGGCCGACGTAGTGCCCCTCATGCACCAGGCGCTGAAGGAGCGGAGCGAACGCGGGGTTGTCGAGGAAGACTCCGGTGAGAAAGAAGGACGCGCGGGCGTGGTGGCGGTTGAGGGCGGCGAGGATGTCCGGTGCGCCCTCGGCGAAGGAGTGGCCGGTGAACACGAGGGCGACGCGCTTGGCGTCTGTCGGGCCGCGCACGACCGCACCCTCGCGCCAAGTGCAACCGGGGGCGACGGCGGGAAGGGACGAGGCGGCGGCGGAGTCGACCGGCGACGGAGCGGCGGTCGGCGACGTGGAAGGCGCGGTGGCGGCGGCGGCGGCCGGAACGCTGTTGACGATAGCGAAAGCGAGGAGGGGGCCGAGGGCGGCGAGACGGCGGAGGACGGAGGGGGTGAGCGGATGCCGGACGCGGAAGAACAGGCTCATGGGTGCCGCCGATGAAGACAGTTTCCCGCGCGGATGGGGAGCACTTTGGCGGAGCGCGGGGCGGGCGCTCCGCCAGAGGTTGGAAAGCTGTAATGTTGAAGGTTGGCAGGTTTGCGGCGCAGGCGCCGCAGGTTGGCAGGTTTGAAGGTTGGCAGGTTGCAGGTTGGGGGAAGCGCGAAAGCCGGAGGTGGTGGAAACCGCGAACGGCGCGAAGGAACGCGAAGCCGAGGTGCTGGCGCACACGCGGCGGGTGGCAGGTTGGGACGTTGGCAGGTTGCAGGTTGGGGGACTGCAAAGAATGCGGTGGGCCGCGAAACGAGATGATGGGAACCGCGAAAGAGGCGAAAGGGCGCGAAATGGAGGGGGCGGGGGGGCGGGCGGCGAAAACGGAGGGATGACGGAGGGGGCGGGGCGAACGGGGCGGAGGAGGGCGGCGACAATGACGGAGGGGGAGAGAACGAGAAAGAGAAAGATTCTTTTTGGGGGAGCGGCTACGGCTTCGGGCGGGCGGACAGTTTCTGCCGCAGGGCGAGAGCGGCCCTCGGGGCGAAGTCGTTGGCGTGGTTGTTGGCGATGACGAAGACGTCGGTGGCGACGCGGGCGAGTCTGCGGGCGCGTGTGACGATGCTGGCGAGTTCGCGGGGCGAGTACGCGTGGTGGTGGCCCTCGGCGGTGGAGCCGGCGGTGGCGTAGCATGGGTTGCGGCCATGGAGCCGGAGGTAGGCGAGGCGCGGGTCGGTGACGGCATCGCTGCGCGGGAGAATGCGCGGGTTGTCGCCCGGCGGCTGATCGACGGACACGAGGACCAGATGGTGGGAGCGAAAGTGCGCGAGGGTGGCGGCGCGTTGCGGGCCGGTGAGCCAGTCGCGGTGGCGGAGTTCGACCGCCAGCGGAGTGGGGGCGAGCTGAGTGGCGAGGGCGTCGAGTTCTTCGAGCCGGCGCTTGGCGGGGGTGAAGCCGGGTGGGAGAACAAGCAGGAAGGCGGATAGCCGGCGGGCGGTGAGGAGCGGCTCCATCGCGGCTAGGAAGCGCGGGAGGAGCGTGGTGTCCGCCGCGGCCTTGACGGGGCTTTGGGAGAACGCGCGGTGGAGTTTTACGCTGAACGTGAAACCGGGCGGGGTTTGCTGCACCCACGCGTGGACGGCGGCGGGAGCCGGTGTGGCGTAGTAGGTGGAGTTGACCTCGATGTGGCCGAGAGCGCGCGCGTAGGTGCGAAGCCGGTCGGCCCGCGGGAGGCCGGGCGGGTAGAGAATCCCGACGTAGGCGTCGTCGCCCCAACTGCCGGTGCCGATGTGGAAGGCCATCGGGCGAGTTACGCGGGGTGCGTCGCGGCGCAAGCGGCGCACGCGCCGCGAGTTTCAGGTTTGAAGGTTTTAAAGTTGCAGGTTGCAGGGCGGGGCGGAGTGGCAGGGCGGGAGGAAGTTGCAGGTTGGAAGGTTGAAGGTTCGCAGGTTTGAACGACGGAAGACTGTGTAAGGGGCGCGAGAGAAGGGAGGATTGGGCGACGGATTCGCGTGCAGGTCTTGCCCCGCGGAGCCCCTTCGGGGCGCGCGATTTGCTCGCCACGGTGCGCGAGCCGCAGGGGGTTGGCCGCAAGGCGGCGCCCCTTTTGGTGACGGCGGTCGGCAGGGTTTTGCCCCTTGGGGCGCGGGGATTGCACGGCGATCTGCAAGCAGGGGCGCGAATTGGGCGCGGGCTTTGCGTTCGGACGTCCACGGGCCTTGCCCCGGATGTGATCAGAGGCGCCCCATTTCCGCCCCTGATTCTCTCAGCTCCCCGTGCGTTTCCGCGTTCGTGGCGACGAAAACCCAGGACGCATAGGTGTCGATGGCTGCAATTATTACTGCCTGTCAATCAGGGGCTAATCGAATAATGTCCAGATACTCGATCATAATGTCCGGATACTTTCGCATAATGTCCGGATCTTTTGTTTTCGCCGACGGCGAAAACAAAAGGAAGAGGGCTAGGTTTTCTGCGGCGGGCGTCGGTGGATTGAAGGGAAAGTGCGAGGTGGCGTGGCGGAATCTTTGCGGGGACGCAGGGAATTTTCGCGGATGGCTTCGAGAGGCTCGCGCGGTCGACGCGAAAAGGCGTTGAGCCGTGAGAAGGGATTTCGCGGGGCGCTGCGACGACGCTTCGCGGGGCGGCGCGAAGAATTTTCACGAGGCTGCGAAGGAAATCGCGGGTGCGCGAAAGGGAAATCGCGAGGGGCGCGAACGAGAATCGCGAGGGTGGCGAAGGCGAATTCGCGGGAACGCGAAGGCACATCGCGTGACGCCACGAACGCGAATCGCGTGAGCCGCAAAGGGGAAACGCGAGGGTGCGTAAGGCGTTTCTATGCGGGCCCGCGCAAAAATGCGCAGGCCCGGCGCGGTTCTCAGCACGGAGGCGGCGACAGATCGCGACGCGACAGAGGGGGTGGGAGAACGAGAAAGAGTACGAGAAAGAGAAAGAGGGCCGGCGCCCGGCGGGCGCCGGTTACATGTGCTCCTCGTAGGTGATGTCGATCTTGGCGAGGAAGGCCTTCTTCTTCGCGGCGCCTTGGAAGCGGATGCTGTGCGTCAGCTCGTCGTAGACGTACCCGTTCTGGGCGTCGGCCGGGACTTCGGTGCCGTCGACGAGGACGCGGAGGCTCTTTTTGTAGAGCGTCGCGCCGGCATCGATCGGCTCAAGGGCGACAGCGACGGTGTCGGCGATGCGGTCACCGAGGGCGGCGAGGGGGGCGGAGAAGTCGCTCTCGATGTTGAGCACGGTGCCGCCGGTGAGCTCCGCGGCGCGGCGGTGGGAGATGTTGTTGGGCGAGACGACGGCGTGCATCTCGACCTTTCCGCGCTTGTTGCCCTTCGCGATGATGAAGGGGCGGAGGACCCAGTAGTTGATGTAGCCGTCGAGCGTCTGCCGCTTCTTCGGGTTGCGGGCGTTGTACTGCTTGAGGAGGTCGGGGAGCTTGCCGTTCTCGATCCATTCGGCCTCCTGCGAGCCGTCCTTCTTTTCCTTCCAGGTGGCCATACGCGTCTCCTCCTCGTCCATGAAGAACACGACGATGGTCGTGGCGTCGGGGCGGAGGAGGGTGTGCTGCTTGTTATAGTAGCCGGCGACGAAGTTATAGACCGAGGTGAACGCGGTGCGGTTGCTGTCGCCGTTGGTGCCGACCTTGACGAGCTCGGCGAAGACGGGATCGGGCGTGTGCGGGGTGACCCACGGCTCGGGCATGACGGGGAGGGTCACGAGGTTGCCGTTGCTGGCGACGCGCTTGGTGGTGGACTTCGGGCGGCCGCGGCGGTCGAGGACGGGCTTGCCGGCGGCGTCGAACTGGATCGAGCGAACCTCCTTGTAGAACCGCTGGTCCTCGTTGCGGCGGCCGGGATCGGAGTCGACGAAATCGGTCGTGAGCACGCCGATGCGGTAGTCGAGGTCGCGCTGGTGGAAGAGCTGGCGGAAGCGGCTGAGGTTGTCGGCGATCCGGCTCTGGTGGGCGGCCATGGACGGCGAGTTGTTGATGACGAACACGAGGTCGACCTCGCGGCTGCGGGAGCGGTCGACGGCGATGTGCTTCACGTTGCGGACCGGCTCGACGGTGGCGACGACGACGTTCTCGACGCCGAGGTGCGGGTTGGCCTCGTCGACGGTGTAGTACTTGAAGCGGTCGACGCCGATGAAGCCGGGATTGGGAGCGTAGGTGAGCTGGCCGGTGGTGCGGTCGAGCTTGGCGGTGCCGTGCTGGGGCTTGGCCTTGTCGTCGAGGTGGTAGGCGACCTTGGGCTCGGCGAGGCCGAGGCGCTCGGCGGCGGAGAGGTAGGCCTCGTGGCTGGGGAGCTTTTGCGAGACGGGGAGGTTGGGGCGGGTCGCGACCGGGATCTCGTGGATTTGGCTGGCGCGTTCGCGGGTGGCGTCGACTTCGTACTTCTGCAGGACGATGGGGGGCGGCGCCTTCACCGTGACGACGACGGTGTTCTTGAAGACGAGGCCGGAGGTCTCGTTGCGCACGCTGTAGCTGAAGGAATCCTGGCCGGTGAAGTTGTCGGCGGCGCGATAGGCGAAGTAGCCGAGGCGGGAGGTCTTGTTCTTGAAGAAGTCGCTCTCCTCACCGCCGCCGGCGAGACCCACGCGGCCGTAGCGCGGCTCGGAGGTGATGGTGTAGACGAGGTCGCCGTGGGTGTCGGCGCTGAGGATCTCGGTGGCGACGACGAGCTGGCCGTGGATGCCGCCGTCCTCGGTCTCGAGTTCCATCGGGTTGGTGGAGACGATCGCGTCCTTGTCGGCGGCCGCCGCCGCCGAGTTCGCCGCGGGCGCGGCGGAGGCGGTGGCGTCAGCGGCGTAGGCGGGGGCGAGCGTCAGCAGCAGTCCCAGCGCGCAGGCGCGCAGCCACGAGCTGGCGGTGGGTTGGAAAGTCGGGAGGTTGGTGGTCATGTGGCACATAACGTCTGATGCGTAACGCGAGTGACGTCGAGGTTCCGCTGACGTTGGGTGCGGTGGAAGGCGGAGGAGGCGGGAAATACGCAACTCGGGAACAAGAACGCGCGGCGTCGCGCGACGCGGGCGCAGGGAGCGGCGGGCAACGGGCGTGTGGGTGCAAAGCGACCCGGTGCTGCACGCGTCGGGCGGCGACACAGGGCGCGGGGCCCGGCTCTGTGCCCGGGGGCCGGCGACGCTCAGGCGAGCGCGGCGGCTTGTGCGAGTAGGTGAGTGCGGAGCACGGGATCGTCGCTGAGGCTGGCGGCGCGTTCGAACGCGTTGCGAGCGTCGGCGGCGCGACCGAGCTGGCGCAGCAGGTGGGCGCGGGCGGCCCACCACGGCTGGTAGGCGGCGGCGCGCGGAGGCGGGAGCGCGTCGAGCGCGGCAATCCCTTGCGCGGGTTGTCCGCATTCGCCGAGGGCCACGGCGCGGCCGACATGGGCGCCGATGGTGGGCGCAAGGCGGACGAGACCCTCGTAGAGCAACGCGATTTGCGGCCAGTCGATGGTGCCGCTGATCGCGCGATGGGCGTGGACGGACTGGATGGCGGCCTCGAGTTGATAGCGACCGAGCCGTTGGGCAGCCGAGGCGGCGCGCAGGTGGGACTCGGCTTCGGCGATCAGCGTTGGCGACCAGTGCGCGGGATCCTGGCGATCGAGGGGTACGAAAGTCGGCGCAGAGGCGCCGTTGCCGTCGTCGACCGGGCGCAGACGGGCGGGGCGACGGGCTTCGCAGTGCAGCATGAGGGCGAGGAGCCCGCGGGCCTCCGGTTCGTGGGGGAGGAGTTCGACGACGGTTCGGCCGAGGGCGACGGCCTCGCTGGCGAGCGCGTGGTGCGTGGCGTTCTCGTCGGCTGCATCCTCCCAGCCGGCGGTGTAGGCGGAGTAGATGGCGTCGAGGACGAAGCTGGCGCGTTCGTCCCATTCGGGCGGCTCGGGAACCCGAAACGCGATGCGGGTCTCGCGGATCTTGGTCTTGGCCCGCACGAGCCGCTGATCCATGGCGGCGGGCGAGACGAGGAAGGCGGAGGCGATGCGGGCGGCGGAGAGGCCGAGGACGGCCTGGAGCATCAGGGGAGTGCGCGCGGCGGGATCGATGGCGGGGTGCGCGCAGACGAAGAGGAGCTTGAGACGTTCGTCGGGGAATGGGGAGTCGGCGGTCGCGGCGCTTTCGGCGGCGGCGGCGACTTGGAGCAGCGGCTCGACCTTGCGGCGGACCATCTCGTGGCGGACGGCGTCCGTGAGCCGGTTGCGAGCCGCGTGTAGCAGCCAGGCCTCGGGTTTGTGGGGCACGCCGTCGGCGGGCCAGCGACGAAGCGCGGTGGCAAAAGCGTCGCTGAGGGCGTCTTCCGCGGCGGCGATGTCGCCGGAACGGGCGGCGAGATAGGCGACGAGCCGCCCGTATGAAAGGCGGGCGACGCTGACGATCGCGGCTTCGGCCGAGTCGGGTGGGGAGGAGGCAGGTTCGCCCATCGCGGTTGGTCTAGTGGGGCGCGGTGGCGGGGCGAGGCGGAGCGGAGGCGGCAAAGGTCGAGCCGCCGACGGGGAGGACCTCGATCGTCCCGAGGGCGGCGGACGGATTGCGGGCCGCCCACTCGAGCGCGGTGTCGAGATCGGGGACGTCGATGACGACGAAGCCGCCGAGGAACTCCTTGCTCTCGGCGTAGGGGCCGTCCTGCACCTGGCGTTTGCCGTCGCGGACGGAGACAACGGTTGCGTTGTGAGGGGAGCCCAGGCCGACGCCGGCGACGAAAATGCCGGCGGCTTGAAGCGCTTCGCCGTAGGCGCGTCCCGCGGCAGCGGCGGCGGGATCGCGCGGGGCGTCGAGGGCAGACTGGGGGAGATGGACGAGGAGAATGTATTTCATGGCGGGAACGGGGTGGTGGGAACAGGGAGGCGGTCAGCCGCGGAATCGTGGGCCGCGGGCGGGAGTCGTTGCGAGCGGCTGGGCGATCGAAGGCGGCCGGTCGAACGAAGGCGGCGGGCCGCCGAATTGTGGGCGTCCGGCAGCCGACTACACGCGCAGGAGCGCGCGGAAGCCGCGGCCGCTGTAGTAGGAGTCGGCGCCGTTGTGATAGACGAAGACGCGGCCGAAGCGGCGGTCGCCGAAGATGGCGCCGCCGAGCTGGCGGATCTCGGCGGGGGTGGCGAGCCAGCTGGAGGATTTGGTGTCGAACTCACCGAGTTGCTGGAGTTCGCGGTACTGCTCCTCGGTGAGCAGTTCGACGCCCATGCTGGCGGCGAGGTCCTGGGCGCTGTTCTTGGGCTTGTGTTCCTTGCGCGCGGCGAGGGCGGCGCCATCGTAGCAGAGGCTGGTGCGGCCGGCGGGGCTTTGGGGCGAGCAGTCGGCGAACAGAATTTCACCGGACTTCTTGTCCTGGCCGATGACGTCGGGTTCGCCGCCGGTGGCTTCCATTTGCTCGAGAGTGCGGAGCTTGGCGGGGGCGGCCTCGAGGCGGGCCCGAACCTTGGCCCAGTCGAGCTTCGGATGGCGGGAGGCAAATTTTTCGAAGCGCTGCTGGAGGACGGTGAGCAGGTCCGTCGCAGGTGCGACGGACGCTTGGGTGGGTTTGGCGGATTTCATGTGGGAGGGTGGAAATGAAAGGTGGGTCAGACGGCGCGTTTGGTCAGGAGCCGGCGGAGGACGTGCCCCTTCCACATCCAGAGGCCGGACAGCAGGATGGCGGGCATGGCGGCATAGCGGACAACGGGGGCGTAATTCGGGAGTTCCGCAAACGGACTGTAGATGTAGCCGAGGACAGGAACGCCGGCGACGAGGTGAATCCAGCGCAGGATGATGCGTGTGGTGGAAGATGGCATGGGAGGGAGGGGGGGCTTGATGGTATGATGCGGACGGAATCGCCGCGTGCACCCCGATGACGGCTCAGCCCGGGCGATTCCGACAGATTTGAATATGCGTATAGCGACCAGGGGCTAGCGGTGGCAGCGGCGCCTAACGGAGCCGGGCACGCGCGTGATCCTGCGTTTTCGGTGCGAGATTGTATTTGTTTGGGTGAAAGGAAGCTGCGATAGCGTCGGCATGAATTTTGGCCGACGACTGATGGCCTTGGTGGTGTTGGTGGCGAGCTACGTGCCCGGAGCGGTCGCGCAGTACTACTATCCGAGCGTCGCCTCGGCTGAGCTGGTTTCGCCCGGCCCCTTTTCGCCGGGGCAGGAGGTGAAGGTGCGGTTCACGCTCAACGCGGGCAGCTATGCCGCGGACCGGGTGGCGTTTATTCTCCAAGCCGCCGATGGCTCCAACGACCGCACCGTCATATCGACTGATCCCGCAAGCGGCTTGGCGGCGGAAACCGTGAGCAGGTTCTGGCGCAATACGATCTATAGCGTGAAAACGATCTCGGTGTCGGATGCCGCCGGGGGAAATGCCGCCTACGACGCGTCGGGCGCGATCAGCATTCGGGACAATGACTGGTTCCTTCCCGGAGAAGGACCGCGGGCCGCATTGACTCTTGCATTCGCAGTGACGGGGGCCGGCGAACGCCCTGCGATGCCTAGGCTGGATATTGCGCAGGTCTCGCCCGGTGAAATCAAGGCCGGGGATCCGCTGGTCTGGTCGTATACTGCCACCCCGGGCGTCGGCGACGACTGGAGATTCGACCTTCAGATCATGGGACCGAACTCGATAAACATTTTTACTCGAGCTGCCGCGGGCAAGGGCACTGCTTCTGGGACCTACTCCTATCCCACCACCCCCAATTGGGTGAACGGTACCTACAAGGTGTATTACACGTGTTGGGGCAACGAGAACGGCTCAGCGGGGGGGCTCGTTGGGAGTTTTGTCATCACTGGCGGTGCAGAGCGGATGACGTTGCCCCAGCTGAAGTCGATCGCGGTATCGGGCCACGGCCCGTTTGGCCTGAACGACACCATATCCATGGCGTGTACGGTCGATCCCGGCAGCGTGGCCCTGAAGTCGGGAACCGCAGTCTATAGCGGCCCGAGCCGGTTTGAGCTCAGGCTGGCGGCGGACGGCACCGGCAGCTTTCAAGTGCAGCCGCAAACGGTTGATGGCCTCTACACGTTGGCCGGTGTCTCGCTGACGAATATTTTCGGATTTACCGTAAGGTATGTCCGCTCGGGCGATATGCTCGAGCCGCGGTCGAACTTCGATTCGACGCTGCCGTGGATACCATACCCTAATGCCGATGTTACTGTCGCGGACGTGCTCAAGATTCCTCCGGTCATCACGCGGCAACCGGAAGGCGGTACCGTGCAGCCGGGGGCGACGAAGACGCTGTCCGTCGAGTACTTCGGGCCAGTGGCCGCGGTACAGTGGTATCAGGGGAAGCGGGGCGATACCTCGAATCCCGTAGGGGACCTGTCCACTTTTACCCCGCAACCGCCAACAGACACCACGAGCTACTGGGCGCGGGTCACCACGATGTACGGCTCGGTTGATTCGGATGCCGCGACGCTGACGGTTCTGTTCTCGAGTCCGTTGCCGGTAATCCTGTTGCAACCGGAAGGGTGCAGGCTGCCGGCAGGCATCTCCTGGAGACTCAATTTCCGCGCCTACGGCCCCGGGCCCCTGAGCTACCAATGGTACAAGGACGACACAGCGGTCGCAGGCGCGACGGCGACGTTGCTCGTGCTCAACCCCGGAAAGCTCGCCGACAGCGGTCAGTACAAGGCGGTGATCACCAACCCCAATGGTTCCGCGACCTCGAACGCCGTATCGGTGCTCTTCTATGAGCAGCCGACGATCACCCTCCAGCCGGTGAATACCTCGGTGGCGCTTGGCGGTACGGCGACGCTGAGTGTGTCCGCCACGGGCGGCGACCTGAAGTACGAGTGGGATTACGTCGGCAAGACGAGCTATCCCTTCGTGCTGACGGACGACCACCTGAGTACGCTCACCCTGACGAACGTGCAGCCCTACATGGCGGGGGCGTATCAGGTGCGGGTGTTCAACGACGCCGGGCGCGTCGATAGCGTGCCCGTGACACTTACCGTCACGAATGTGCCGGTCCCGGAGTTCGCCGCCATCGCCACGCAGTATGGCCAGATTGGCATGCCTGTGTCGATTCGGGCGCGGGCCACGAACTACCCCACGCGTTATGTCGCGACCGGGCTGCCCGCGGGAT
Organism: Opitutus sp. ER46; assembly: GCF_003054705.1. NCBI lineage: Bacteria > Pseudomonadati > Verrucomicrobiota > Opitutia > Opitutales > Opitutaceae > Opitutus > Opitutus sp. ER46. Next base: position 306,901 of record NZ_QAYX01000020.1, on the reverse strand, counting down.
TGGCGATTGACCCGGCGAGTGGCGACATCACCGGCACACCGACCGCGAGCGGTACGTTCCCCGTCACCGTGAGCGCCATCAACGCGGGAGGGACTGGCACGCGGACCTTCGACCTGATCGTGGCACCGGCGACGTATGGGCCGACGATCATCGAGCAGCCAGTCTCGGTTACGCCACCGCTGTACACGTCCGCGACGCTGTCCATCACCGCGGTGGGCACGCCCATGACGTGGCTCCACTCATTGGGGTACCAGTGGTTCCATGACGGAGTGGCGATCACAGGTCAGGACGTGTGGCCTACCTGTACGGTTTGGGCCGACTCGCCGGCGAAATCAGGAGACTACTGGGTCGTCGTGACGGGGGCGGGTGGCTCAGTAAAGAGTGCGGTGGTTCGACTGGAGGTGGATACCACGCGCTCGGCGCCCCGCATCACGTCCATCCTGGCACCGGAGTCGGCGGTGGCTGGAAGCACCGTGACTTTTGCGGCGGCGGTGACTGGGAGTCCGGCGCCGACCTATCAGTGGTGGCGCGACGAGACTGCGATCGCGGGCGCGACTGATGCGACCCTGACTCTGGCCAATGTCAGTGCGGCGGATGCGTCGGGCGGCTACCGGCTGTACCTCAGCAATGCCCACGGGACGTGCTGGAGCACGAGAATGGGGTTGCAGGTTTCGTATGCCGTTACCCCTGCGGCGGTGTCGGTGCGACCCGGCACGAGCGCGACGCTGAGCGTGCCGGCGTCAGCGGCGGTGACCTACCAGTGGTACCAGGGGGAGCGAGGCGATACTTCCAGGCCGATCGCGGGGGCGACGGCGGCAAGTTATACGACCCCGCCTTTGCTCGCGACGACCAGCTATTGGGTGAAGGTGTCGGGCTTCGGCTTCATCTACAGTTCGACGGCCACTGTCACGGTGACGGAAGCCCCGGCCAATTTTGGTGGGAGCTACTCGGGGACCTTCAGCGACGGCGGGAACTGGGTGATGGTGATTGGGACCGACAACCGCGGGACGTTCCTCGGCTACGGCACGCAGCCGGCGCGCGCGATTGCGGGCACCGTGACGGTTGCCGCGGACGGCTCGTTTACGGTCACGCCGTCGGCGTCGACGGCGACGAGCGTGAGTGGAGCGGCCGTGCGTGCGCTCACGACCGAGGCGACTGCCGCCGTGAGCGGACAGATCGGCGCGGGCGGCGGCGTGAGCGGCGGCGCGATGGGTCTGACGGGGACGCTCGACAGCGGCACGAGTGGGGTCGCGCTGAGCGGTTTGCATCACGTGACGGCACTCGCGGGCGCGAGTGGCGGAGCGGACATCCTCGTTGGGGCGAGCGGCAAGGCGGTGATCGTCGTGACGACGCCGGCTGGGGTCGTGGGCGCGGCGGGAACGCTCGGCGCGAACGGAACGCTCAGCGTTAAGACCGCGGCGGGTGAGACCCTGAGCGTGGCGCTGGACGGGAGCAGCAAGCGTGCGACGCTGGCGCTGCAGGATACGGCCGGGGCGCGGACGGAGTTTGGCGGGCTGGTGGCGGGCGCAACCAACACGAGCCGGCTCATGAATCTTTCGGCGCGGGCGCGGGTGGACGGGTCGAGTGACCTCGCGATCGTGGGCTTCACGACGAGCGGCGCGGCGGCCAAGAACCTGCTGATTCGCGGGGTGGGCCCATCGTTGGCGCAGCTGCAGTTGCCGGGCTTCCTCAAGGTGCCGGCGATGACGCTGTACGACGGACGGTCGAATCCGATGTGGAGCGGGTTGCGCTATGGCAGTGCGGCCGCGATCACCGACACGGCGCAACGTCTCGGGGCGTTTCCGCTGCTGCCGGTGGCGCTCGACTGCGCCTATTTGGGGCCGATCGAAGGCGGCTCGCACACGGCGATTCTAAGCGGCAAGGACGTTGAGAACGGCATCTGCCTCGCCGAAGTGTACGACGCCGACACGGCGGCGACCGGCGAGCGGCTGGTGAACCTCTCGGCGCGGGCGAAGACGGCGTCGGGAATCGATGTGTTGTCGGCCGGATTCGTGATCAGCGGCAACGGACCGCTGACGGTGCTGCTGCGCGGGGTGGGGCCCGGGCTGAAGGTGTTTTCGCTGTCGGGGCTGCTGGCGCAGCCGAAGCTCGTGCTGTTCAACGCGGCCGGGCAGGAGCTGACGAGTAATGCCGGGTGGGGTGGCGACGCGGCGCTGGAGCGCGCGTTCAAGACGACCATGGCGTTTGGGCTGGCGCCCGATTCTGCCGACGCCGCGCTGCTCGTCACCCTGACGCCGGGATTGTACACAGCGCAGGTGCAGTCGAAGGACGGCGCCGCGGGCCTGGCGCTGATCGAAATCTATGAGGTGAAGTGAGCCGGCGCCGCGCGTGACGGTGGCGATGGCAGGGGGGGCGCCCACGGACCGGACTCAGGGCAAGGCGGCAGCGTTAAGGAAGGACTCCACCATGGGCGCGAGGGCGTCGCGCGACGTGAGCTCGCCGTGGTTGGTGGCGGGCAGGATCGCGAGTTGGGCGTGCGGGAGCAGGCGGTAGAGGGCGATGCTGTGCTCGGGCAGAACGATGTCGACGTCGCCACTGACAATGAGCGCGGGTGCGGCGATGGCGCGGATCGCGGCGTCGGGGAGGTCGCAAAACTCACGCATGCGCTGGGCGGCCTTGTCGTGGAAGAGCCGGAGGTTCTCGGGGTGAGGCGCCACGCGGAGGTAGGCGTCCTGCAGTTCTGCCGGCATGTTCTCGAGACGGGCGTCGCGCATGAGATCCCAGAGTTGGGGAATGACGCCGTCGCGGCGGAAGACGGCGGAGGCAAGAACGAGCCGGCGGACGGTGTGCGGGTGGCGAATGGAGAGCTGGAGGGCGATGGTGCCGCCGTTGCTGAAACCGAGGAAGTCGGCCTGGGGAATCCCGAGGTGTTGGAGGAGCGCGGCGGTGTCGTCGGCCGACTGGGCAAACGAGAACGGCCGATCGAGGATGTCGGCGGTGTGGCCATAGCCCTGTTGTTCGAAGGCGATGATCTGGCGGGTGCGGGCGAGGATGGGCAGGAGTTTCGCGAACGAGGTTTCGATGGTGTCGCCGCCGCCGTGGAGGAGCACGAGCGGCACCTGGCCCGGGCGGGCCGGGCCGTGGATTTCGTAGTAGAGCTTCAGCCCGTTTACAGGGGCGTAGCCGGTGTGCACGGAGGAGTCGGAGAAGACGGAGTCGGGGGAGGGGGTATTTGACGGGGGCATGTGGGATGAGGACGGGAGAAACGCCGGAGCTCCGGGCGCGGACGCCGGCCACGGCGCGGACGTTGGGCGTCGGAGCTCTGGCCCCGATGGGCGGGCGGCGTACCCTCCTCCGAGATCACCGCGGCGCAACTGGACGCGGCGCCGCCAAACGGGTTCGCCCGGAGTTGGCGTCAGGAGCGCGTGGCCGACGGATACGTCACGGTTCCGCCATCGGTCAGGGCGATGACCTTTCGGCGGGCGAGCTCGTGCAGGACCTCTTGCTGTTCGTCGGGCGAAAGCTGGTTTCCGAAGCGATTCGCGATGAGTCGCAACAGCGCGGTCTTCTTGCGCGGGAGCGGGCTGCTCTCGGTCTGGATGAAGCGGGCGAGTTCCGCGAAGCGGGGTGAGTGAAGCGTTTCGCTTGCCGTCGCCGCGGGTCCGGCGGCGGCAGGTTTCGGCGCTTTGGGGCGGCGGGGTGGCGTCGCCGGGGAGCGACTTGGCCGCGGGGGAGCGGACTTCCGCACGGCGAGAAAATCAGGGTCGCGTCGCGCCGACACGTCCTGGGCCTGCAGGTGGGCGATGAGCGGATCAAAGTCGCGGTCCTTCGAGACGATGACGAACTCCGCGTCCGCGTGGCGGGCCAGCGCTTGGCCGAGATGCGCGGCGAGCACGAGATCGAGCGCGTTGTGCCCGGTGACCCCGGACTCGATCAGTTTCACCTGGGCCGGGAAGCGGAGCGCGGCCTTGAAGATCTCGATCCCGACCTGCTTCTGCTGCTTGCCGAGCACGAGACTCACCTCGAGCGGCTGGCCGGCGATGCGGCTGAGGTCGAACGACGGGATGTTTTCGCAGTCGACGAAGACGATCTGCTTCGGGGTGGGGATATCGGGCATGAGGGAAGGTGGTGGGAGCAGGACGCGCGAGGCAAGGCGCGGCTGAGCGCGATCAGGCGCGTAGCGCGCAGTCTCTATCACGTTTGCTCAGGGAAAGCGGCGTGGCCTGGGGAAAAGGAATCGGGATTAGCGCCAGGAGTGGAATGAGACTCCACTCGAGTGTCCGGCGGCCGTCACTTCGTTCGTTGAGGGAGGACAGGCGCTAGCGACCGCTCCCTGGTCGCGGGAATCAACCCACCGCCTCGAGAGCGATACGACGATGAACACACCCACGCCCAAGAACACGATCTGCCTATGGTACAATAAGGACGCCCTGGATGCGGCGCGCTTTTACGCCGCGACGTTTCCGGACAGCAAGGTGACGGCGGTGCATCAGGCGCCGGGCGACTATCCCTCGGGGAAAGAAGGCGACGTGATTACGGTGGAGTTCACGGTGCTCGGGATCCCGTGTCTCGGTCTGAACGGTGGCCCCGAGTTCAAGCACAGCGAGGCGTTCTCGTTCCAGGTGGCGACCGACACGCAGGAGGAGACGGACCGCTATTGGAACGCGATCGTCGGCAACGGCGGGCAGGAGAGCGTCTGCGGCTGGTGCAAGGACCGCTGGGGGCTCTCCTGGCAGATCACGCCGCGTGTGCTGACGGAGGCACTGGCCGCGGGAGGCGCCGAAGCCAAGCGGGCCTTCGCGGCGATGATGGAGATGGGCAAGATCGACGTCGCGAAAATCGAGGCCGCGCGCCGCGGGTGAGGGCGCGAAACGGATCGACCGGCCCGGGAAGACCGTTGCCGCATTGAGGGCGGGCGATCGCTGGCCTCGCGACGGACATCAGGGCGCCGGGGGCGCAGGGCGTTCGCACGCGCGCAGGATGCTCGAAGAGCGACGCTCGGGTTTCACTTCCCTTCCGTCAGGGGCACGGATCGCCTCGTAGCGCAGTTCCTCCCTGATCAGGACGCCTTGGGGGTTGAACCAGAGGTCGCAGTGCACGACCGCGTGGGTTTTCAGCCCTTCGACGGCGGTGGTCTTTTTGACGAGCGAGTGAAGGCAGTCCGCAAACACTCCGGCGGGCGTGGTCACCGTTTCATTCGGCAGGCGTGTGGTGACGGCAGTGCAGTGCATTACCATCTTCCGGGCGCTGGCTCCGGTCCTCGTCTTGTCGTAGGTGATGGAGAAGACCTCGGTTCGGGATTCGCCGATGCCCAATTGTGGTACGGGCCAGCAGACCGCAGGGGTGAAATCGACCGCGACCGCGCCGTCGGCCGAATCGACGGCCACAAGCATGTGGTCGGCAGTGTTGATATACTCAATCGCGGCCTTGCCGTCCTGGTCATAATGATCGGTCAGCTTGAGGCATTTTCGGCCGTTGCGTTCTACCGTGCCCACCACGAGCCGGGTACGCGTGCCTTTGCCCGCGACTTGGTGCCAGGTACTCCCGCCTTGGTTGTCGTAACTCCATTGGGTACCGGTCGCCGGCAAAGGCGGCAGGTTCTCTATGGCGCCGGCTTGCGTGCGGCAGCCAAGGGAGATGAGGGCCAGGGCGAAAAGAAGACTGCGGGGGAGGATCATGTTGGGGATGCTCAGGCGAGCTGCTTATCGATACCGTGCGAGCCAGAGGGACGAACCGGAGAAAACCGCCATGCCGAGTCCGACGGCGGCAGGGAACCAGAGAACTGTGACCAGCGAGGCGGGGATGAGTGTTTCCTGAAATGCGTAGCCGATTCCCAAGACCAGGAGCGATGTTGCCAAGGTGGCCAGACTGGCGAGGCCGGTGTTGATCAGCGCCCGCTCGTCCAGCCACTGCGTCAGGGGGCGTCGCCACCGGATCGCGGCGCAAGCGCCCAGCGCGAGGAGATAGGGAACCGTGGCCACGGTTTGGAAAGTAATCACCATGCGCCTGAGGTACTGCGCAGGCAGGCCCGAGGCGGCCAGGACGACCAGGATCGTCAGGACCAACGTGCCGGAGAGCACGCCGACGTAGTGGGTCGTCAGAATGAAAGCTTCATCCTGCTCGGCCGCCTCGGGCGCCGGCCCGGCTTGGAGAGAGCGGTTGGTCAGAGTGATGATCCAGCCCGCAAGAATCACAAACGATAGATGCAGGCCGTGGAATCCGGCGACCATCTGGCATTCGCGCGTGGTTCCAAGGCCGGCTCTGTACTCGTGTCCGATGTCCCCGAGGAGAGTCACGTCTGCGCCCAGCAACAGGAGGGACGTCACGCCCATGAGGCACACCGCCGCCGTCGCCAGTCCAATCCGATGCGTGATCCTGATCTGCGAGACCAGTATCCAGAGCGCTGCGAGGTGTTGGAGTCCCGTTAGCAGGATGCCCAGCCCTACGCCGAGCCCGGCCGTTTCGGCCCAAGGCGGGATTGCCTGCAGGGCGGCCGAGCGCGGCAGCACCAACGCGAGAACGACGATATTGTACAGCAGGGCAACCAGTGCGACCGCGCCAAGGACTTGGGCGATGCGAGTGTGGCGGTACAGCCGAGATTTCATAGCGCGTCTGCCTTTCGTTGGGGCTCTTGGGCCTGATCTTTTCTCTCAAGGTAGAATACCTCGTCCACCCGCCGGCCGAAGAAATGTGCGATCTTGAAGGCCAGGAGGGCCGAGGGGGAAAACTTCTCCGCCTCAATCGAGTGAATAGTAAGGCGGGTCACTCCCACGGCGTTTGCCAGAGCCTGCTGCGTCAGTTCGCCGTGTTCAAAGCGCAGTTTGCGGAGGTGGTTCTTGAGGACGAAGGGATCCAATGGAGTAAAGTTAACCATGCATAAAGTATAGCAAACTATCCATTGTCAAGGCCGATGTTCCCTTGTGATCGGCCACGATGCCGC